>NZ_BRXS01000008.1:0-192407 GCF_030159095.1 Roseisolibacter agri | reverse complement strand
CGTCCCGCCGTCCCGCCGTCCCGCCGTCCCGCCGTCCCGCCGTCCCGCCGTCCCGCCGTCCCGCCGTCCCGCCGTCCCGCCGTCCCGCCGTCCCGCCGTCCCGCCGTCCCGCCGTCCCGCCGTCCCGCCGTCCCGCCGGTCCCGCCGGTCCCGCCGGTCCCGCCGGTCCCGCCGGTCCCGCCGGTCCCGCGGCGCGACGACAGGAGCAGGTCCGTAGTCCCGCCCCTCTCCACGACGCCGTGGAGGCGGCGCGCTCGATGTCCCGCGTCTCGGCCGCCCACTGCGGGCCCCGGGGCGCCCGTGCCGGTCCGTCGACCACGCGCATGGCCTCGCAGATCATCGTGCTGTCCGGACCCGTCGTGGCCGGCAAGTCCACGCTCGCCGCCGCCCTCCAGCGCCGTTGGGGCGTGCACCGTCTGAAGACCCAGGACCTCCTGCGCGAGTTGACCGGGGCGGAGCACGACCGCGCGGCCCTGCAGCAGGCCGGCGAGCGGCTCGACCGGGAGACCGGCGGAACATGGGTGGCTGACGGCCTCACGCGCCGCCTTCGCACGCTCGACGACGGCGTCCGGGTGCTCGTCGACTCCGTGCGGCTCGTCGCGCAGGTCGAGGCGATCCGGCGCGCGTACGGCCAGCGCGTCACCCACGTGCACCTGACGGCCCCGGAGGCGGACCTCGCGACCCGCTACGCTGCGCGCGACACCCCGATGCACGAACTCGGGTCCTACGCCGAGGTCCGCGCCGACCCCACCGAGGCGGCGGTCGAGAACCTCGCGCACGTCGCCGACGTGGTGATCGACACCCACCGGAGCACGCCGGACGACGTCGTCGTCCGCGTGGCCACGCGGCTGGGGCTCTACGGCCGCAGCTACGAGCGGCTCGTCGACGTGCTGGTCGGCGGCGAGTATGGGAGCGAGGGCAAGGGGCAGATCGCCGCCTACCTCGCGCCGGAGTACGACGTGCTGGTGCGGGTGGGCGGCCCGAACGCCGGCCACAAGGTGTACGAGGAACCCGAGGTGATGACGTTTCACCACCTCCCGTCGGGCACGACCCGCAACGCCGCCGCGCAGATCGTCCTCGGCCCCGGCGCCGTCCTCCGCGTCCCGAAGCTGCTCGCCGAGATCGCCCGCGCGGAGGTCGACTACCGCCGGCTCGCCATCGACCCGCAGGCGATGGTGATCTCGGAGGAGGACGTGGCCGAGGAGACGCGCCTCACGGCGGCCATCGGGTCGACCGGGAGCGGCGTGGGCGCGGCGACCGCGCGCAAGGTGCTCCGCGAGATCGCTCCGCGCCCCGTCACGCTGGCCAAGGACACGCCGGAGCTCCGCCCGTACCTGCGCGAGACCCTCGGCGTGCTCGACGACGCGTTCGCCGCCGGCCGCCGCGTCTTCCTGGAAGGCACGCAGGGGACCGGCCTCTCACTCCACCACGGCGCCTACCCGCACGTCACGTCGCGGGACACGACCGTCGGCGGGTGCCTGGGCGAGGCGGGCATCGCCCCGAGCCGGGTGCGGCGGACGCTCATGGTCTGCCGCACCTACCCGATCCGCGTCCAGAGCCCCGAGGGCCAGACGTCGGGCCCCATGAGCCGCGAGCTACCGTGGGAGGAAATCGCCGCACGGTCGGGGATCCCGCTCGAGGAGCTGCGCGCGGCGGAGCGGACGTCGACGACCAACAAGCAGCGCCGCATCAGCGAGTTCGACTGGGTGCTCCTCCGGCAGGCGGCGTCCCTCAACGGGCCCACTGACATCGCGCTGACGTTCGTCGACTACCTCACGGTCGCCAACCGCGAGGCGCGCCGGTTCGACCAGCTGACGCCGGAGACCATCCGGTTCATCGAAGAGGTCGAGCGGGTGACCTCCGCCGCGGTGTCGCTCATCGCGACCCGGTTCCACTTCCGCAGCATCATCGACCGGCGCGCGTGGTGAGCGCCGCGCCGTGGGGGCGCCCCGTCCCGCGGCCCCCGGCCCCGCGGCCCCCGGCCCCACGGCCTGACGCCGCCCACCGCTAGTTTGCGCCATGCCCTTCGACCTCACGACGTTCGGCCGGCTCCGGCCGTACCTCTACCACCTCACGGCGGCGGAGAACCTGCCGCGGATCCGCCGGACCCGCGTGCTCGAGAGCGCGGCCGCCCTCGCGCGACGCGCAGGGCGCGCCGAGTTGCTCCGCGAGCGCCGCCGGGACCACGTCCCGGTGCTCGTCGACGGCGAGCCGGTCGTGCTCCGCGATCAGGCGCCGCTGCACCGCGGCAACATGGCGCTCGACGACGGCTGGACGTTCGCCGAGTTCGTGGAGCACCTGAACGCGCGCGTGTTCTTCTGGCCCGGCACGGCCCAGGGCCCCATCGCGTACGGGCAGCGCCACTTCGGGCGGTACGAGGCGGAGCACCCGGCGATTCTGCGCGTACCCTTCGCAGCGCTGGTGGCCGCGAACCCCGGCTGGGACGTGCGGTTCTGCCGGTTCAACTCGGGGTCGCCCCGGTGGACGATGGGCCGCGCCGCCCCGCGCGGCGCCGCCACCTTCGTGCCGGCCGACGGCGCCGCGTTCGGCGCCGCGCAGGTAGTCGAGGTGACGGTGTGCGACCAGGTCGTGCTGCCCGACGAGACGGCCGTCGGCGAGCGGCTCGCGGGCCCGTGGCGCCCGCTGGCCTGAACGCCCGCTGGCCTGAACGCCGCACCGCGTCCGTCACAGGCGATGCGGGGCGCCCCGCGTCGGCGGCCTCGCGTCGTGGTGCGCCATAGCAGGTCGTGCTGGGGCGGCGCCTGACCACGCAGTGGCAGGTCCGTAGCGGCGCGGGTCCGTAGCGGCGCGGGTCCGTAGCGGCGGCCGCGTAGGGAGCTCCGACCACTGCCACTGCGTGCCGGAGGTGGCACCGCGCCGACGTCGTTGGGCAGCGAACGAAAATCACCAGCGCGCGTGAAACAACTTCGCGCGCTGGAAATCGCTGTCGTAGTGCTGGCGGGGTCATTACAGCCCGGCTTGCTTTGGCGGGGCGGCCCTCGCCCGTCGCGCCCTAGTGCGGGTCGGACAGAAGCCGAGCGTGCCCACACGCGCCCAGGACCACGGGGCTGGCAGCGGCGCAACGGAGTTGCCCGGCGTGCGGGGCCCCGGCGTGCGGGGCCCCGGCTTACGTGCCCGCGCTCAGGGGGGCGGCCGGCGGGGCCGGTGGACCGTGAAGATCGTGCCGCCGGCCGACGAGGACTCCACCGCGATGTGGCCGTGTGGGGCGCGGGAATGCGTAGACGGCCTG
Source organism: Roseisolibacter agri (assembly GCF_030159095.1). Taxonomy (NCBI): domain Bacteria; kingdom Pseudomonadati; phylum Gemmatimonadota; class Gemmatimonadia; order Gemmatimonadales; family Gemmatimonadaceae; genus Roseisolibacter; species Roseisolibacter agri. The sequence goes on along the minus strand of NZ_BRXS01000008.1, from coordinate 189,157 downwards.
TCAGTACGGGATGGATGGCCAGCCGTGAAGATTGGCTGAACGCCGCGTGCGGCTCACCCACGCCCGACAGCGCCAGCCGACCGCAGACTAAGGGGAGCCTCTGCCGGGTACCGGGGCTCCCGCCGCGGCGGCAGGGGGGCCACTGGTCGCGTCCTGTAGGACCTCGTCCCCAGCCCGGCGGGCCGGAAGGGCGAAGACGAAGCACGACCCGCCGGCCCGCGGGAAGGTCGCCCACACGCGCCCGCCCACGGCCTCGACGGCGTCCTTCACGATGCTCAAGCCTAGTCCCGTCCCCTCCACGCCGGTCACCGTCTCGGCGTGCGCCCGGAAGCCGCGGGCGAAGAGCTGCCCGCGCTGCGCCTCAGGTACGCCGAGGCCGTTGTCGCAGACCTCGACGACGGTCTCGGCCCGCCCGCCGGTTCCCGGCTCGGTCGTGTACCCCCGGATCTCGACCCACCACGCGGGCTCGTCGTGCGCCGGCGCGTCCCCCGGCGGCGCCTCAGGCGAGGCGGGCGCTGCGCCCGGCTCGGTCGGTAGACGCGGGCCGGCGTACTTGATCGCGTTCGACACGTAGTTGGTGACCGCCAGCTCGACCACGGCCGCCGGCACCTCGGCGTCCGGCAGGTCCCCGATCCGCACGTCGACGCCGGCGGCGTGGGCCGCGTCCCGGAGCTGGCGGACGGCCTCGGCCACCGCCTGCGGCAGCAGGATGCGGCGCTGCTGGCGCGCGTCGCCGTCGATGCTCGCCAGCTCGACCAGGTTGTCGAGCGTGCGCCGCATGGCGAGCGCGTTGCGCCGGACGATCCCGACGAGCGGCGCGCGCGCGGCCTCGCCGAGCCCCTCGAGGTCCATCAGCTCCGCGGCGCCCAGAACCGCGCCGAGCTGGTTCTTGATCTCGTGCGTGAGTGCGCGGTTGAAGCCCCGCAGGCGCGCCTCGCGCTCGGAGAGCTTCGCCCGCATGTGCTGGAGGTAGTGCGCGACGCTCGCCTCCTGGATGACGGCGATGGCGCGGAAGAGCCGGTGGCCGCAGACGAGCAGCTCGTCCTTCGCGCACGGCTCGTCCATCGTCCGCACCTCGCGCACGAGGAAGGCGAAGACGACGCCGCCCAGGAGCTGAAACTCCTTCAGGATCTCGTACTCGTCGAACCCCTGCGCGTGGCGCATGGCGCCGAGCTCCATCGCCTTCGCCACCACGGGGGCGTCGGCCGGCAGCTCGCGCGCCGGGTTCTCGATGTAGGCCGCGATCCCGTCGAGCAGGAGCGGCATGTGGTCGAGCAGGTCGTCGGTGGGGAAGATGCGGTTCGGGTCGAGGCTGACGCGCGCGCTGATGCGCTCGAGCCAGCGGTGCGTGAGCTCCTCGCGCGCCCCGCGGATCCGGGCGGCCAGCGCGGGGGCGAGCGGGCACGGAGTCGACAGGTCAGGCATGCGCCGCCCCCCCGCCCGACCCGGTCCCGCTGCGGCCAGCCCGGCCGTCGCCGCCGTCGGCGAGGATGCGCCGCAGTGCGGCGCCGAGCTCCCGCGGCTCCAGCGGCTTCGTGAGGAAGTGGTCGCACCCGGCCTCAAGCGACCGCTCCCGATCCTCGTGGTGCACGTGCGCGGTGAGCACGACGACCGGAATGTGCCGGAGCGCGGGGTCGGCCTTGAGGAGGCGGGTGGCCGCGTTGCCGTCCATCCCGGGCAGCCCCACGTCCATCACGATCAGGTCGGGCTGCCGCGCCCGCGCGAGCGCCAGCCCCTCCTCCGCGTCCTCCGCCGTGAGCACGGCGTAGCCGACGTACGTGAGGTACGTCGCGTAGATCTCCCGGTTGTCCGCGTTGTCCTCGACGAGGAGGACCGTCGGGCGCAGTTCGGCTGCTGGGCCGCCCGGCATGCCGCCCGTCGCGCCGCCCGTCGCGCCGCCCGTCACGCGCCGCCCCGCGAGCCGGCCGCGCCCCGCCGCCACCCGGCGACGCTGATCGCCTCCGCCCGGTCGAGGAGCCGCAGCAGGACGGCGACGGCGGCCTCCACGTCCGCGCTCCCAGCCTTCAGCCGGCCCCGCACGGCGCGCTCGACCTCCTCGCGGAGGATCTGGTGGTCGCGCCGCACGGCCGCCTCGTCCCAGCCCTGGGCCCCGCGCCGCGCGCCGTGGGCGTCGGCGATGGTGTGCTGGATCGCGCTGCCGTCCTTGAGCAGGTCCGCCGCCTCAGGCCCGGCGTCGCCCACGATCACAAGGCTCTGCGCCAGGTCCGCGCAGAAGCTCACGGCGTGGTCCTCGAGCTGGATGCGGCGCATCTCGCGCCCGTGCGGGATCTCGGGGTCGGCCCGCAGCCGGTCGGCGTAGCCGACGAGGATCTCGTCGACCGAGGCGCGCAGCAGCTCGCCGATCTCGCCCAGCCCCGGCGTCTCGAGGCGCGTGAGGTCGTGCTCCGCGCGCGCCCCGCGCGCGGCGGCGCTCTCCGTCTGCGTCCCGCCCGCGCGCTCGGCCGCCGGGAGCCACACGGTGAAGACCGACCCCTCGCCCGCCGTGCTCTCGAGCGTGAGATCGCCGCCCATCAGGCGCGCGAGCCGACGGCTGATGGCCAGACCGAGCCCCGTTCCCCCCTGCTTCCGCGTGTGGCCCCCGTCGACCTGGTGAAACGGCTCGAAGACCCGGCCCTGCTCCTCGGCCGGGATGCCGACGCCGGTGTCCGTCACCCGCACGTAGGCCCACGGGCCCGCGCCGTGGAGGTGCCCGGCCTCGGGCGGCGTCTCGGTCGCCGTGCCGCAGCTCGCCGTCACCGTCCCGCCGGCGGGGGTGAACTTCACGGCGTTCCCGAGCAGGTTGACGAGGATCTGCCGCACCCGGTCCTCGTCGCCCACGAAGGGGAGGCCCTGCGGCGAGGGGCGCGCGTCGACGAGGCGCACGCCCTTCGCCTCCGCCTGCGGGCGCACCAAATCGAGCGCCGTCTGGGTTGGCGCCCCCGTCCAGGCGTCCTGGTGGGCGACGCGCGTCTCGCCGGCCTCGATGCGCGAGAGGTCGAGCACGTCGTTGACGAGGCCGAGCAGGTGCTGGCTGCTCGCGGCCAGGCGCTCGAGGTAGCCCCGCTGCTGCTCGGTGAGCGGGCCGGCAATCCCCAGGTCGAGGAGCTGCGTGTAGCCGAGCATCGCGTTGATCGGCGTGCGCAGCTCGTGGCTCATCGTGGCGAGGAATCCGCTCTTCGCCTGGTTTGCCTCCTCGGCCTCCCGGCCCGCCCGTTCGGCCCGCTGGCGTGCGGCCTCGGCCTCGGCGAGCAGCCGCCGCCGCTCGGCCTCCGCGGCCCGGCGCTCCGAAACGTCGCGGAAGGTGACGACCGCCCCGGTGACGACGCCCTGCTCCCGCAGGGGCGTCATGGTGTACTCGACCGGGATGCTCGTCCCGTCCTTGCGCCAGAACACCTCGTCCTCCACGCGGCCCCCCGCGCCGTCGCGCACCGCGCGGTAGAGGGCGCACTCGCCCGCCGGGTACGGCGTGCCGTCGGCGCGGGTGTGGTGGAGGAGCGCGTGCTGCGGGCGCCCGACCAACTCCTCGGCCGTCCAGCCGAGGAGCCGCTCCGCCGACGGGTTGACGAACGTGGTCCGCCCGTGGGCGTCGACGCCGAGGATGCCGTCGCCCGCGGCGCGGAGGATCCCCGCCGTCTCCTCGCGCGCCCGTTCGGCGTCGGCCCGCGCGCGCTCGCTCTCGGCGAGCAGCCGCTCCACCTCGCGCCGCGCCTGCACGTGCGCCGTCACGTCGCTGCCGTGCGCGATGATCCCCGTAGGGCGCGGCGCCGCGCCCGGGCCGTCGCTCTCGAGCAGCGGCAGGTAGCTCAGGTCGACGAAGCGCTCCTCGGGCGGCGCGCCCGGCGTGCGCGCGACCAGCAGCGGGACCTCCCGGCCGATGAACGGCTCCCCCGTGGCGATCACGCCGTCGAGCAGCGCCTCAAACCCTTGCCCCCGCACCTCCGGGAGCGCCTCCCACACCGGCTTGCCGAGGATGTCGCGGTGGCCGACGAGCTGGTAGTACGCGTCGTTCGCCAGCTCGAACACGTAGTCCCGGCCGCGCAGCACGGCGAGGAACGAGGGTGCGCGCCGGAACACGTCGGCGAGCCGCGCGCGCTCGACCTCGAGGGCGGCCGCGAGCTGCGCGCGCTCCTGCGCGGCGCGCCGCGACGCCGTCACGTCGGTGAACAGGAGGGCGACGCGGCGTTCCTCCGGCCGGCCGGTGCGGAACGCGAACACGTCGAACCAGCGCCCCATCACGTCCGAGCCCTGCTGGAACCGAATCGAATCGCCGGTCAGGGCGACGCGCCCGTATGTGTCGATCCAGTGCTGCTCGATTCCCGGCACCAGCTCCCGGACGGTGCGCCCCTCGGCGTCGGCGAGCCCGGTCTGCGCGACGAACGCCGGGTTCGTCTCCAGGAACCGGTAGTCGACCGGGTGCCCGCCCTCATCGAACAGCACCTCGAGGACGCAGAAGCCCTCGTCGAGCGCCGTGAACAGGCCGCGGTACCGGGCCTCGCTCTCGCGCAGCGCCCTTTCGGCGCGCACGCGCGCGGTCACGTCGCGCCAGAACACCACGACGCCGCCGTCGGGCCCCGGGTAGGCGTCCACATCGACGACGAGGTCGAGCCGCCCGTCCGAGTAGTCGTGCGTGAAGTGCGCCGCCACGCGGTCGGCCGCGACCGTGCGGTAGTGGCGCTCGAACGCGGAGCCGACCGCGTCCGGGAAGAGCGTCCAGATGACGGTGCCGAGGAGCTCGTCGCGGGGCAGCCCGGTGCCCCGCGCCATGGCGTCGTTCACCTCCACGATGCGGAAGTCGGCGTCGAGCGCGAAAAAGGCGTCGCCCATCGTCTCGAGGACGCCGGTCGTGCGCGCGCGCTCGGCCTCCGCGGCCTGCCGCGCGCGTTCGGCCGCCGCCGTCTGCTCCTCGAGGTGCGCGGCCGTCGCCTGCAGCTCCTCCGCCTGCATCTCGAGCTCGGCCGCGGTGTCCTGGAGCGCCTGGTTCGCCAGCTCGAGCTCCAGCGCCTGCTCCTGCACCTGCGCGTGGGCCGCCTCCGCCTCGGCCCGGGCCGCCCGCTCGGCCGCCAGGAGCCGCTCGCGCTCCCGCTCGCGCGCGCGCTCCTCGCGGACGTCGCGCACCTCGATGACCGTGCCCACCGTGCGGCCGTCCTCGCGGATTGGGCTCGCGGTGAAGGCGACCTCGTAGAACGCGCCGTCCTTGTGGACGAAGGTCTCCGTGCCCTGTTCCCGCATGTTCTGCGGGAACGCCTGGTCGATGGGGCACTCGGAGAGCGGGTAGTGGGACCCGTCGGGCCGCGTGTGGTGCACGTAGTCGTGTAGCGCCTTGCCCTGCAGCTCGTCGAGCATGAAGCCGGTGAGCCGTTCGGCCGCGGGGTTCATGTACGTGCACCGCTGGCGCTCGTCCATCACGAAGAGGGCGAGCGTCGCGTTCTCGGTGATCACCGCGAGGTGGCGCGCCTGCGCGCGGGCGCGCGCCTCGGCGGCGCGCAACGCGTGCTCGGCGCGTACGCGCGTGGTGACGTCGCGCCAGAAGACGGCCACCCCGCCGGCCTCGGTCGGGTACGCGTCGATCTCGAGGTGGCAGTCGTACCCCTCGCCGACGTAGTGCTGCGTGAGGTGTTGCTCGACGCCCTCGGCCACCACGCGCCGGTACGCGCGCCCGGCGTCGGCGTCCACCGATGCCGGGAACACCTCCCAGTGCGTCCGGCCGAGCATCTGGCCGCGTCCCTTCCCGAGCGCCCGCTCGGCGGCCGCGTTCACGTACGTGAAGCGGAACGCGTGGTCGAGCGTCACGTGCGCGTCGGCGATGCGCTCGAGGACCCACGCGGCGTGCTCCGCGGCGTGCTCCGCGGCGTGCTCCGCGGCGTGCTCCGCGGCGTGCTCCGCGGCGTGCTCCGCGGCGTGCTCCGCGGCGTGGGTGGCATCTGCCGCCGAGGTGGCGGCGGGCGTCTCCGGCCCCGGTTCGGGACCTGGTCGGTTGGGGGCGGCGGAGCCGTGCATCAGGAACGCGGACGTGACACGGGGAGACCCGGACTAGCGGACGACGGCGGGTCGGCGGGCCGGGTGCGCGTAGAAGCGGGAGGGGCCCGCACGTTCCGCGCCGAACTCGACGGACAGGCCCCGCGGCATGAGGGGACCCTGTCGGGTCCGGCGGCCGGGGGCGCGTGTCCAGCGCGCCGCAACCGTCGGGAGGGGCCGCGGTGAGGGCTGGGCCGGGGACATGGGGGTCGGTGCGACGCCCTGCCCACGCGAGCAACGCCGCTGCGACGCCGCTGCGACGCCGCTGCGACGCCGCTGCGACGCCGCTGCGACGTCGGAGTTCCCCACCGCGTGCTCGCCCCTGGCCGGGCGACGCCTACCATGAATGGCCATGGGCTGCCCACATCAGTTCCGGCCGCGCGCCCCGTCGCGCACGTATGTGGTGTTCCGAGCGAACCCAGCCACCTGGGAGCCGCGCGACGGGACCACGCTCGGCACCGTGACCGCCCCGTCGTGGGCCGCCGCGCGCCAAGTCGCCCACGGTTCCGTCTGGGCGCAGCGCGGATCACCGGCCGCGCTCCTCCGCGTCCGCGTCGCGAGTCGCCGTGGCACCCGCATGCTCCTCAAGGCCCTGGCGGCCGACGGTGCCCGCCAGTTGCGGGCCGACCGGGAGTGAGCGGCGGGAGGTGCGGCCCGGAGCGCCGCACCGAGTGCGGCTCGGGCGCCGCTCAGGCCTGTCGGCCGCGGGGAAAACCGACCTTGCGGGCCGTCTACTCTCGGTGCCCTCTGGCGTCCGTGCGACGGCGGGGCTCGGCGCAGCGGGGTGGCGGCGACGCCCCACGCCTCTCGACACCGGTCCGGCGCCCGTCGCTATACCACGGCCCTCCCCCTTGCGTGCTGGGGCCAGCGCGGTTACTCTACATCAGCGAGCCGCCGGGCTCCCCCGAAACCCACAGCTTTCTGCAGTGGTGAGCCTGACCCATGAGGTCAGGAGTAGGGTGGGTCGGGCGGCTTTGCCGCGTCCATGATCAGCGGGCCCCTCTCTACGCATGTAAGAGAGGGGCCCGCGTCATTCATGGCGTCCCTGGGCGCCCGAGCGCCGGCCCCGGCGCGCGTGTGGCCGGCGGCTCCCAGACGTGCACGCGGTACTTACGCGCCAGCGCCAGCCGCTGATCGGTGAGCGACCGAACCCCGAGCTTCCCCTTCAGGTGGTCGATGAGCCGCCGCTTGACGGGCTGCTGAACGTTCGTGACGTCCCCGAAGACGCTCCCGGTCAGGAGATCCGTGAGCTGGATGAGATCGTGCTGCGCGGAGTCCACGAGCTGGGTCTCGCGGACGCCCGGGACCTCACGCGTGATGTACTCCGTCAGGTTGTCGTGTTCCGCACGGGAGCGTTCGTCGAGCAGCACGACGGCGCGCTCGCGCCGCGGTAGGCTGTGGAGCAGCAGCTGCTTGTAGCGGTAGTTGTAGGACGTGACGGCCGCGCTCCGGCCCGCGAGCGGCGGACCGGGGGTGGCGCCCGCCGCGGCGCCCGCCGGAGGGGGCGACGAACGGTAGTGCCGGAGGTCGTACTGGGCGGTCGGGATCAGCATCGCCTGGAACTCCATGTCGTCGTCCGCCACGAAGTGGTCCAGCGCGCGTTCGCAGAGCGGGACCTTGCGCCGGTCCGTCTTGGAGTACGCCATCTGCGAGCGGTACCCGAGCTCGTCCCGCCACGCGCGGATCGCCTCGACGTGGCGGTCCCGGTCCCGCACCATCAAGACGCCGAGCAGGAAGTACGACTCGCTCATCGTGCCGCTCTCGTCACCGTAGACGAACAGTGGCGGAACGCGGAGCCGGCGTCGGCGCGGGGGCGTCTGGGCGGGAGCCGCAGGCGCTGCCGTGGGCGCGGTGTCGGGCGCGGTGTCGGGCGCGGTGTCGGGCGAGGAGGGCACGATCAGCCGGAGCGGGACGGGATCGAAGGTGGCGCGGTCGCGCGCCGGACCAGACGGCGCCGCGCGCCGCGCCCCACCGCCGGCGGGGCCGCGCGAACGTGGCACCTCAAGGCTCGCCCGGAGTCGGCGCCGGTGCAACCCGCCCCGGTCACCCCGGTCACCCCGGTCACCCCGGTCACCCCGGTCACCCCGGTCACCCCGGTCACCCCGGTCACCCCGCCAACCCGGCGGGACGCCGGCCGCGCGCGTCAGCGTGACGGCGGGGCACCGCACGGCCTAGGGCTCCACGTCCCCCGCGAAGAGGGCGTTCACCCGCTTGAACAGCGCCTCGAAACGGTCGAGCGTCTGCTTCTCCCACCGCTTCGGCGGATTGGCCGCCAGGTGGTTCGCGACGGCGTAGTGGTTGAACCCCGGCTTCGCCTTGCCCCCGAGCTGGAGCCCCTGGTCCTTCGCGTAGCGGCCGAGGCGCTCCACGATGCGCTCGCCCGGGGGCAGGTCCGCCTCGGTCGGCTTGGTCCCGTCGAGGGCCTTCGCGAACGTCGCGTTGAACAGCTCGAGGTACATCGCCGGCGCGAACAGGTCTTCGACGTCGGTGCTCGGGATCGCGCCGTCGCCGGCCCCCGCCGGCGCTTGGGCGCCGCCGGCGGCCCTCGCCCCCTTGGCCGCGCCGGCCGCCGACCGGAACATCCCGTAGTTGAGCACGAACTTCTCGCGGATCGTCTTGTCCTGCTTCAGCTGCTCGATCCGCTGGTGCGGCTTGTTGCTCAGGTCGTGGAGGACGACCATCTCGAGCTTACTCCCCCCCAAGAGCGCGATGAACGTGGCCACGTTATCGAGCCCACCCGTGGGCACGATGGTCACGTCGGGCCGGAGCCCGGTCCTGCCCTCCGCCTCGAGCGCGGCGGAGGCCTGCCGGAGGTAGATCAGGTCGGCCGGCCCCTCGACCAGCAGGTTGCGCTTGGTGATGAAGAGGTTCTGGGCGATGGTGTACCCGAGCGCGGCCTGCAGCGGGAACACGGTCTTGGGGTCCGATCCGGTCAGCGTGGCGGTGACCTGCGTCCCCAGCTCCTTCCGGTCCTCGACGAGGCGCACCTGGTGCAGCCGGTCGCTGTGCACCATGAACGGCGAGTGCGTCGTGTACACCGTCTGGTGGTGCTTCGCCAGGTCGTCGATGTAGCGGAGGAAGTCCTCCTGGGCGAGCGCGTGCAGGCTCAGCCCCGGCTCGTCCAGCAGGAGGATCAGCGGCGTCTTCGTCCCGATCTGCTGCCGCACGCTGTCGAACCACACGAGGAAGCTGAAGAACCAGATGAAGCCGCGGCTCCGCTGGTCGAACCCGACGGTCACGCGGTGCCGCCGGTTGTAGATGCGGATGTCGAGGTTCGGACCGCTGTTGAACGGCGGCGGCTCGCCGGGCGCCGTGCGCACGTCGATGCGGACCTCGAGCTGGTCGTTCTGCTTCCAGTACCGGAAGACGCGGTCGGTGACCTTGTTCGAGAACGCCTCCAGCTTCGCGATGATCGCCTCATACGTGGTCGCCTTGAGGAGCTCATCGAGGTCCACCTTCGCCATCCGGAGCAGGCCGAGCACCGCGCGGTCCTGGTCCGTGAGCACGGCCGGGTTGCCCGCGGCCTGGGCGACCCGCTGCTTCAGCTCGGGCAGGTTCTTGCGTCCGGGCAGCAGCCGGTACTCGTCGAAGTACAAGAACCCCGGGATTTTCGGCTGGAGGTGCTTGGTCCAGACCTCGTAGCCGGCGCCGCGCCAGCCGCCCGTCATCTTGCCGAAGCGCGCCACGAGCGTCTGGTAGAACGCCTCGACCTCGGGCGTCCGCGTCGCCGCGCCGAGCGTGGCGAGGAGGGCCTTCGCGGACGCCGCCGACCGAAGGGGCGCGGCCGCCTCCGCCGGCAGACCGGCCGCGTCCACCAGGTGCCGCGCGAACGCCGCCTCATCCGCGGTGAGGCTGATAGTGGCGCCGTTCTCGTAGTTGTGCGTGATGGTGAAGGTGCGCTGCGTCAGCACGGACACGCCGAGGGCATCGTGGATCGCGTCGACCTCCTCAGGGCTCAGCTCGTACGTGAGCGTGGCCACCTCCGCTGCGTCTTCGCCGTGCGTCTCCTCGTAGTCGTTCAGCGCGATCCGCGGGTAGTCCATCTCCCGGTCGTACTTCCCGGCGCCGTCAGCCGCCCGCGCCTTGTACAGGGCCTGCAGGAACGCCGACTTGCCCGCCTCGTTCTGCCCGACGAGCACCGTCACGGCCGGGTCGATGGCCACGTCCCCGCTGTCGGTGATCGACTTGAAGTGCTGCACCCGCGCGTGCGTTAGCCGCATGTCCGCTCCGTCCCGGTGGTGCGTGTGGTGCTCCTCGGCTCGCCGGTTAACGGCAGCACGCCGCAAGAGCGGCCGGCCGGGCGGAGCATCACGGGGGAAGAAACCCCGAATCTAACGGTCGCATACGCGCGCCGCCGGGGCCGGCGCAACGACGGCGCGACCGGCGTCACGCACGGACTGGGCGGCTCGGCGCGGAGACAACGGGCGCCCGACGGTTGCCGCAGGTGCCCATACGGAGACAGCCCTGCGGCTCAGCCGGCGTCAGTCTTCGGCTCCGCGCCGTCCGCGGCCGCGTCAGTGGCCAGCGCCGCTATCAGGTGGGTGCGGCGACACGAGCTCGCCGCGCGCAGCCGGAGAGACCCGCCGCCGCGCGCGGCCCGCTCGGGCCACCGCACGTACGCGAACTCCCACGCCGCGGCGCGGCTGGCCGCGCGGACGGTGCCGAGGGCCGCGATGGCGTAGAGTGGGCCCGCGTCCGCCCACCCGAGGGCGACGTAGAGGCGGCTCGGCGGCGGACGCCCGCCCGCCGGCCGGCGGCGGTACGCATCAGGGGTGCGCATCGAGGCAGGATGCGGCGCGGCACCACCGGCGACCGTTACGCCGAGGGGCGGACCCGCTCGCGCTGCGCACACCTCCCCTACTCTGAGGCGGCGACCACCGGGAGGGTAGCGAGAAGGGCGAGTGCTTCCCGGGCGCGCTGGTCGCGCTGGTCGCGCTGAGATCACCGCCCATGGCGCGCGCCGGGTCGCGGCTGATCGCCAGACCGAGCCCCGTGCCCTCGTTCGTCCGCGTGAGCCTCGCGTCGACTGGCACGAACGGCTCGAAGCCGCGCTCCATCTGGTCGGGGGCGGTGCCCCGGCCCGTGTCCGCGACCGTCAGCCGCACGCGCGCTGACCTGCACGTCGGCGCGCGTCGCCCGGCCGGAGGCGCCTGCGCAGCTGGCCTGCGGCGGATCGCGCGGCCACTCTCCTGACGCGCGGACCACGGCGTCCCCTCGACACGTCGCGCTCGCGTCGCCTTCGTTCCACGCGCGCAGCCGTACACGCCACCGCCCCGCCGCCTCGTGCCTTCCACCATCCCAGCCACCCCGGCGCCCGACACCCCCGAGTCCCTCGGGTCGGTCGCCCGCCGTCTCTTCGGGTACATCACGGCCTTCTCCCCCAACGTGCCTCAACCGGATCCCATACCCTGGACGCCGGACGACATAGGGGCCCCGCTCGTGGCCGCCGCCGCACACGGCGCGGCGGCCCGACGGCTGGCCGGCGACGCGCGGCACGGCTTGGTCAACGTCGAACGGATCATGCGCGGGCGCGTGCACGTCGACTCGGTGGCACTCGCACAACGCGCGACGTACGAGGAGTACAAGGGCATGGCCGAGCGCGCCCTCGACCAACTCATCGTCCTGGCCGACCAGACACCGCCGGCGACGACCCCGCTCCCCTGGTGGCAGCGCATCTTCGGCGCGCGACGCAGGTGAGGGCCGGCGGGTCCCGGCCCTGCCGCCACCCACCCGGGCGCTACGCCCCGGCCGCCGCGCCGTGGGCGCTTCGTCGCACGCGGGTCTGACGCGCTCGTCGCCGCGGCCAGCCGCCGGACGCCCACCGGAGCCCACTGGAGGCCGGTGCGCGCGCCCCGGTACGCTCGGCACATGTCGACCATCGTTCGTACCCTCCGCCGGCTCGGCCGGAATCTGCCGCAGACCGGTGAGCACCTTGTGCCGACGCCGCCCACCCCGCCGCCGACCGCCTCGCGTGGCTACCCCGCTTCGCCCGACACTTTGCGTGAGCACGTGGTCAGTGCGCGCGCGGCCACGCTGGCGGCTGTCACCTGTCTCGAAGTGGTCGCGATCCCGAAGGGGTCGGATCGCGAGCGCGCGGCGCTCTGGGCGGCCGCGGCGGCGCTCATGGTGTCGGCCGGGCGGTCCCCAGACGAGGCTGAGCGTCTCCTGAAGGACATCGACTACGGGACCGCGCCCGAGCGGCGGGTACGTCTCCTCCACCTCGTCGGATTCTACGCTTCTCGGGCGGCGCGGGCGTAGACCGCACGGAGGCGGGGCCGGCCTCCCGCGGCCGGGCCGCCCGCCGATGGCGCTCTCGTTCGGTGAGAGCGCGCGGCCGCCGTCCCGCCGCCTCAGTCCCGCCCGGGGGCGCGCACGGTCTGCCTCCTCCGGCGAGCCCGCCGTCCCGGGTCGCACGTTCGCCGCCGGCCCACCGGGCGCGGCCGTAGCGCTCGGCCGGCTGGAAGCCCTACCCTCCGCTAGGGACGCACGGAGCACCAACCCCTCTCCTGCTCGTGGCGCGATGGTGTCACTGCTCACCAACTTCGCGCTATTCCCCTCAGGAACTTTCCTGCCCGCCCAGTCGAGAGGTGTGGTGGGACGGCTTCGTCGCCACTCAGCTCCTGCAGAACCGCCCCCGCTCCATCCGCGAGGTCGAGAACGCGGCGCGGCTCTACCTGCGCCTCATGGTGCACGCGCGACCCGAGACGGCGACGCTCGGCGAGATCCCGTTCGCCGACACCGTGCTGCTCAAGGCATGGTCGGAGGCGCAGTGGGCCGCGCCGACCGCCGCCGAGCCGGCGCGCGGCGCGTCGGCGCCGGTCGAGGGGTAGCCGCCGATGCCGCCCAAGGGCTCCAAGCACCCCCGCCCGGCCGACCCGAACTCGGCCGCGTCGCGTCTCGCGGTCGTCGTCAAGCACGCCTGCCACGCGGCTCGCCACGGGCTCACGGCGGGCGAGATCGCCACCGCCTGGCGCGACCGCGTCGGGGAGGCGTTCCCGGCCGACCTGAAGAGCGCCCTCATGCGCCTGCGCCGGCGAGGAGACCTCGAGAGCGAGGCGTACATGATCCAGACCGTCCGCTTCCGCCATCGCGACGAGCCGGTGCCGTACTTCCCGCCCGACGCGTTCGAGCCGCTGGTGGCACGGCTCGTCGCCGAGCACTTCGCCGCGACGGGCCGGCCGGCGAAGACCGGCGAGATCCGCGTCGCCATGCGCGCGCTCGGCCGGGAGGAGCCGTACCCCGGCGCGACCACGGGGACGGTGTGGAACCTGGCCTTCACCCGGCCCGGACTGCGCCGGGCGCCCACCGCGCGTTTGCTCGAAGTCCGCATTGAGACCGACAGCCCGCGGGCGCACCGCGGGTACCTGCCGAACACGGCGGCGGGACAGGCGTTCGCCGCCCTGCTGTCGGCGTACACGGACGCGTACCGCGCCGGGCACCCCGAGTGGTTCACCGAGCGTACCGCCAGCTCGGCAAGCCCGGGGGCCATCCACGTCCCGTTCCAGGTCCTGCTGGCCGCACTCGATGCCGCACACCCCGGCGCGCCCCACACACCGCCGGCGGCGCGCGCCGCCGTCCGCTCGCTCGTCGCGCTGCTCCCCCGGGCGACGGTCGTCAGCGCTGCGGTGCACTGCACCGTCGCGGAACTCGGACTGCCGGCGCACCACTGGCACGTCCGGCTCTGGCGGCTCGCGCAACCGGACGGGCAGACGACGTGGCGCTCCCTCGGGCGCGCGGCGCTGCAGGGCGTCGTCCGCGACCTGCGCAACGCGAGCGAGCGCGCGAGCGCCAAACGGGAGGGCGGCTACCGGCACCTCGCGCGCGTCGTGGCGCACCCGCTGACCGCGCACGGGATCTTCCCGCCGCGCCTGCTGGGCGGCGACGCCGACGCGGAGGTCCGAGCGGCCGTTGCCTTGGACGACGCGGCGCAGTACCTCCGCGTGGCGGCGGAGCTTGCTGGTCTCACCGCGCTGGCGCAGGACCCATGGGCGCGGCCGCCGTTCGCCACCGACCTGCCGGCCGTCCGCCGCGCCGTGCTGCGCACGGCCGTCGAACACGCCATGCACCCGTGCCGCGCCTCCGATCTCCCCACTCTGCTCCCGCGACTCGAGCGCGCCTGGGACACCACGGCACGGTGGGCGGAGCACTTCCACCGGCACTCGGCGGAGTTCAGCGAGTGGCGCCTGCGGGTGGCGACCGCGCACGAAAACTTCGCGGCCCTCGTCGCGCTGCTCGGGCCGGGGGCTCCCTCCGCGACGAGGTCGCCGACCGCTGAGCCGCTCGGTGTGATCGGGGCGCCCGGGACCACCGTGCGCTTCGCCGACCTCGACCCGGTCCTGCGCGAGATGGCGACCCTCCGGGGCGCCGACGTCGGTCGACGGCCGTACACGCTGTTCAAGAACGCCCGGCGGTGCGTATCGGGCCGGGGGCCTCACGAGGTCGGCGTGCTGGACCGGGCCGACGCGCTCCTCGGCCTGTTCGCCGCGCTCCCGCTGCCCCGCGCGGCCGCCCTGCTGGACCACGGGCACGCCGCCCTCGGCCACGTGCTGCGCGACCGGGCGGTCCTGGAGGACCTGCTCGCCCGCACGCCGCCGGCGGCCGCGGCGAGCCGCCGCGCGCTCGTCGTCGCGCTCGGGATGATCGGCGCGGCGCCCGCGTGGGGCGACGCCGTCCCGGGCGGCGAGGACGGGCTCGACGCCGCCGCGTTCGTGCTGGCGGTCGTCTGCACGACCCTCGACGCGGGCCGGGCCGCGGCGGCGGTGGCGGCCGCCATGGCGTCGGCGCGCGGGGCCGCCCGGGCGGTGCTCGCCGAGGCCGCGGCGCAGCTCCGCTCCGGCGACCTGCTCACGGCCGTGGGCTAAGGGAGGCGCGACGATGCGACGCCAGCAGTACACGGTCCCCGGCGACCCCGCCTACATGAAGCGCGTGCTCGCGCTCTACACGGAGTCGCCGGCGGCGGCGGCCGTCGGCGCGATGGCGGCCCGCCTGGGGCTCGGCGAGGTGCGGCTCACCGCGATCTCGCCGTACCTGACGTACCTCGTCGACGCGCCGCTCGGCCGCGAGGTCGAGACGCTCGCCGCCTACGCGAGCGTGGCGCTGGAAACGACCACGACCGTGCTAGCGCTCGAGACCCTGCCACCCTCGCGGCGAGCTCAGGCTTGGGCGGCGGGGCGCTCTGTCAACCTCACCGGCCACCCTCGCGGCGGCGCATGAGATAACCCCCCTCCGGGGCGCGTGGCCGTAGACCACTATAGACCAAGCACTTACGGCTCATCCGCCAGGAGTTATCTCACCCGCGTGAGACTACTGTCTCAGGCGTCTCAGGGGTCTCAGGCGTCTCAGGCGTCTCAGGCGTCTCAGGCGTCTCAGGCGTCTCAGGCGTCTCAGGCGTCTCAGGCGTCTCAGGGGTCTGAGGGGCCTCAGCCATCCCACTCCCTCCGACACCGTGCCGGACGGCGGAGTGGCGCCCCCGTGCTACGCCACCCCGCCGACTCCCCCGCCTACGGGGGCCGCGACCCAGTGGACCCCCGGCCCTCTCGTCCCCACCTTCCGGAGGAGGCCTCGGGCGACGAGGTCTTCGAGGTCGCGCGCGCGGGTCGGCAGCGTACCCCCGACCAGGGTCGCGTACGTCGCGTTGTCGATGCGGCCGGTCTGTCGCACGTAGGACCCGGCGAGGACCTGCCTGGCGTTGAGGCCGAGACGCTCCAGGTGCTCGGGGCGGAGCGGGTCCTTGAAGAAGGTGACGGAGAAGAACCCGCCCTGGACCTCGAAGATCGGCTCCGGCAACCGGGCCGCGCGGCACCGCTCGATCATCCGCACCGTGCCCGTCCCGTAGCGCTCGACGTAGTAGTCGATGTAGCCCGCCTGCGCGATCAACGGGTTCCGCCGGAGCGAGGGGTGCGGGTTCAAGCGCAGCATGCCGACGGTGATCCCCGCCGGCAGCGCCCCCGGGTTCATGATGACGAGCCGGTCGGCGAACATCTTGATCTCCACCTCGGCGCCGGGGACGGCGTAGTCCCGGTGCACGACCGCGTTCGCGATGGCCTCCTTGATCGCCAGCTCCGCGTAGACCGGCGTCTCCTGCCGACGCGTGCGCTCGGCGACGTCGCCGCCAGCGCCCGCCGCGGGGAACCCGACGTGCGGCGGGTTGGCGCGCATCACCGTGCGGAGCGCCTCGTCGATCTGCTCGAAGACCGTCCCGACGCACTCCGGGTACTCGGTCAGGTCGTCCGTGCTGCGGAACTCGATCACCTTCACCCGGGCGTGCGGGACGACCCGCTGCGGCTCGCGCCCGAAGAGCAGCACCGCCGCGTTCGACGCCTCGCCGTCGACTGCCAGCCCGTCAGCGATGTGGTTGAGGACGTGTTCCACGGGGTGGCCGTCCGTCACCTCCGCAGAGAGCCGCGGATTCTCACGCGTCTGCGCGTTCCGGACGAACTCGCTGAGCCGCGCCCGGTCCACGGCGTCGGCCAGCGCGACGTCCGCCGAGAGGGCGTCCCACGTGCGCCCCGTTCTCACGAGGAGCATGCTGGTGAGCTCCGCCGTGTCGGTCACCGCCACCGTCTCGGTCCCGACGCGGTGGTAGTAGACCTGCCGCAGGTAGACCGGCTTCTTCTTGCGGTCGACGCGGACCGCGAGATACGCGTGCCCCTCGACGGTGCACACGCTGATCCCGACGTCGATCTGCAACGCGCTGCGCACCTTCTGGCCGACGACGCGCTGGCGCTCGTCCGACACGTCGTACCCGACGACGACGCGCCCGTCCTTCGCGACCCCGAGGTAGACGGTTCCGCCGGCGGTGTTGGCGAACGCGCACACGTCCTCGAGCGCGTCGTCGATGACGCTCTCCTTCAGCTCGATCTCGTCGGCCTCGGCGAGGCCGGTCTGCGGGCCGAGGACGCGGTTCGGCCCGCGCGGCCGGGGCGTCGTGGATGCGTTGGTCATGCGTCTCGGAGTCATCCTCCCGGGCAGCACCGGGACTCTAAGGGACGGGGGTCGGCCTCACGGCGGATCACCGGCGCGCCGGCTCGGTCGGTCCGAACTGGTACGCGGCAGAGTGTACGGGGACGCCCGCCTCTGGGCCAACCGCCGTGGATCAGCGGCTGCCGGCGCCGACCGGAGCCTCACAGACCGGGGATCGCCGTCGC
This sequence comes from Roseisolibacter agri, assembly GCF_030159095.1. Lineage (NCBI taxonomy): Bacteria > Pseudomonadati > Gemmatimonadota > Gemmatimonadia > Gemmatimonadales > Gemmatimonadaceae > Roseisolibacter > Roseisolibacter agri. The sequence continues at coordinate 171,995 of NZ_BRXS01000008.1, read as the reverse complement.
CGCTAGCACCATCTCGGGCGGGAGCCCGGGGATCCGCGTCGGCAGCCCGGTCAGCCCCAGCGCTCGGTAGTACGCGCTTAGCCGCCGGATCGCCGTCATCGCGGTCGCCATCTCCGCGGCCGTCGTCGGCTCGGTGGCTGTCGGGAGCGGCGCCCACGGCGTGCCGATGGGCCATGGGTCGGCGACCACGGCGTCGCCGGCGCTGAACCCCATGCCGGCCAACACCCCCCACAGGAAGGCGAGGCCGAGCGACTGCCCGCGGGCGGCGGGGTGCACGTAGAGCGTGTCGAGGATGACGAGCCGGCGCGCCGCGCGGAGCGGCGTCGGGTCGACCTCCTGCTGGAACGCCCGGATCAGGCGTGGGTCGGACGCCGCGAGGCTGGCGAGCGCCGCCGGGTACCCGCGAGTCGCCGGCTCCCAGCGGACCACCCACGCCGTCCCCCGCGCGATCACCGCCCGCGGCTCGGTCGCTGGGATCGCCGAGAGCTCGGGGCGGCGGGCGTCCTCGCCCGCGATGTACGACCACGGCAGCCCGGCCACGTGGAGCGGCGCGAGGGCGGCGTCGGCCCCCGGGGGCGCGTCGGCGGCCGGGCGCGCCACCGCCTGGAACGCCCCGAACATGATCGGGGCCGCCGGCCACCCCTCCTGCCCGGTCGTGCCGAGGTGCGCCGCGAGGTCCAGCACGCGCCAGCCCGCGAGGCCGACGGCCGTGCGGACCGTCCCGTCGCCGAGCCGCAGGTCGAGGTCGTGGAGACGGCCGATCTCCGTCATCCTGTCCGCCTTCGCGGTGCGGGGGCGAACGAGGCCGGCGCCCGGCCCCTGCTTCACGACCTTCGGCGGCTTGCCACCGTGCGCCGCGGCGGCCGAGGTACCCGATGCGCGCTGTGATCCAGGCAAGGCGATCTCCCTGATGAGGACGCGCCCGCCCCGCCGGGGGCCGCCGGCAGGGGCCGGCCGGGCACCCGGAAATCGTAGCGGCCGCCCCCGTCGGCGGCGCCCCCGCCGCCGCGGCACCCGCACGCCGCCGCCCGACCCTGGGACCAGTCGGACCCGTCGCGCACCACGCGCGCCGGGCGACCGGCGCGCCCCCGCCTCGAACCCTCCATGCCCCACCTCTCCACGCTCGCCCTGGCGAGACGCGCCCTCCGTGCATCCCGTCGACTGGGCGGCCTCGCGGCCACCGTCGCCATCGCTCTCAGCGCCGCCGCCTGCTGGCCGGACGGGCGCGGCCCGACCGCTCCAACGCCCAGCGCCCGCCCGTCGCTCTCGACGACCCCCGAGGCGACCAGCCAGTCCTTCCCGCTCGAGGTGCCGCCGACGAACACGAACGGCGGCGGCCTGTCGAAGCGGAACTCCGGCATCGCCGTGCCGGACGGCGCGTACGCGATGATCGAAGTCTCCGGCGGGATCGCCATCGGGCAGAACCCCGAGTACATGGCGTACTGCAGCCCGAGCTGCTCCACGCCCTATGCAGGGCAGACGGCGACACCGATGGGCGTCGGGTCGCCGCAGTCGGAGTTGCTGGTGCGGACCTGGGTGCAGTCCACCGTGCTCGGGGAGTATCAGCTCGCGACCGTCGCGAAGGCCGGCGACCCGTATACCCGTGTGGCGGCCGGCAGGTGGAAGGGAGGCGCCGCGCTCTGGATCGAGCGGACGAACATCACCGGTGGCGCCGGGTGCTACTCGCCATTGGCGCTGGCCTGTCCTGGCGGCACTGCGCAGTGGCAAGCCGGCACGTACACTCTCGCGGGCGCCCAGGAGGTGCGTATCACGCCTATCAGCGCCCCCACCATGGCGATCAGCGCGCCGGCCGCCGGGACGACGACACGGGCCTTCACCGTCAGCTGGCCCTATCTGCCGGCGACGACCATCGCATGGGCCTTCAGCCCTACCAACGACACCGGCCCCACACCCGCGAACTACCCGTGGCCCTGGCTGACCCAGGTGCCCGCGTGCAACAACATGACGCAGTGCAGCTACGCTCCCCCGTCGCCGGGGAGGATGTACGCGTCACTCGGCGGGCCAGGGATCACCGAGGCCATCGCGGTCAGCATCCCGACCAGCGCGGCCCCCCCGCAGATGGCCTTCTCGTGTACACCCGGAACGGTCGTGCGCGGCGCGACGGTCTCCTGCACGGCGAGTGTGTCGCCCGCGACGCCATACCGCGTGACCAGTCTGCAGGTGGTGCCGAGCGGCACCGAGGGGCCGCACACCGACACGGTCGGTGTGGAGCAGGCCAGCGGTACGTCCTGGACGACGGCGGGTGAAGCTGCCGTCACCTCCGTGCTGAACCTGGCCGCTACGGCGCACTACTACGGCACCGAGGTCCCGCTCACGGCCACCGCCTCGTTCACGGCCTCGCCTCGGTCATGGCCGACGGTGGCGCCGGCAGGCCCCCCGGACTCGATTGCCTCCGACCTGCCGTCGCTATACACCTCGGGCAAGGCAGCCTACGGCCTCCACACGAACGCCGGGCCGGACACCATCCACGTGCAGAACTATCACGTGGTGGCAAGCGGGCCGAACGCTGGATTCTGGCTGCTGGATGCCGCCCCGATCATCCCGAAGTCGAAGATCCGCCTGCACCCCGCGTTGAGCGGCCTCGGAACGTGGGGGCAGAACCAGGACGGACGCGGCATGCTCGGAACGACGGGTCCGTCCGGGCTGCCCTACTGCGGGCCGGCTGGCCTGGCGCTCTTCCGCGACTACGTGCGGCGGCACGAGGGCATGACGGTGGCCCTGGACTCCCACGAGGGCGACCTTCGCCGGGTGCTCGTCGACGAGGCGGTCCATGTGAAGTACGAGCGGATCGCGATGTACCGCCCGACCTACTACCTCTTCCGCAAGCGGGTGCACGCCGTGTGGGGGAGCCTCCACGCCGGCCCGCTGGCGGCGGCCATCGCGCAACGCGACTCGACCGACTACGACGCCTTCCGCGTGCACCAGGCGACGGGGTGTGAGCTCGACAAGGATCCGTTTTTCGACTGGCCCTTCAACTGAGCACCGCTACCATGCCTCGCCTAAACCAAGCCCGTCTCGCCTGGCTCACGCGCCTCCTCGCGGTCGCCGTCCTGCTCGCCTTCACCATCGAACCGGCTGCCGCGCAGCCCGACACCGTCGCGCTCCGAGCCCAGGTCTGCGACACGGCCATCCAAGCGGTGACCGCCGGCACCTGGCAGGCCGGGAAGACGTGGGCACCGACCTATCTGTCCCGCTGCGGGCAGAGCGGACGGCAGACGCTGGCCGCCGGTGTGCGGACGGCCCGGTCCACGACAGACAGCACCACGCTCGCCGAGATGTTCGGCAGCGCTGCCCTCACCGGGGACACCGCGGTGTTCGAGGCACTGGCTGACGTGGCGCTGAACGCCACCGGTACAGCCGCGAGCCGCGTCTACGCGATCCACGCCCTGCTCGGGTTCTACGAGCCGGGGCGTGACTTCTCCCCCGCCGGCCTGGTCGCCCTCACCGCTCCGGCAGACTGCTGGCCGACCGCCGGAAGCCGACTCGCCCCCCATGCCGTTACCACCGTTGGCGTCACTCGGCGGGCGCAGGTACGCACGGCCGTGGAGGCCCTCGCCGGGACCCTCGGGGCCCCGCCCCCCGTGCGAACCGCCGCCGCCTGCGTCGCCGCCGCCGGCGTGCGCGATCCCGCGTAGCAGACAGCCGCGCGCTACGACGCTCCCGTCCCTACCGTCCGATTGGCGGCGGGGACGGGGGCGTCGTTGACGCAGCGACGTGGGTGCGCTTGCTGTACCTGCGGAGTGCGGAGCAACCAGGGTAGGCTGGACGCATGCCTGCTACCCCCGGTGGTCTCTCGGATTCCCCATCGCCCCCCCTTCCCCAGGCTCGCCGGGGGGCCGCCGGCCACGCCGCGGTCACGGGGGCCGCTGCCCTCCTCGGCTTCTTCGTCGCGGCGGTCGGCCAGTTCTACGTGTGGCCACTGGGCGACTTCCTCGCCACTACGGGCCTGGGTTCGTCTGGTCGCCTCCTGGCTTTCGGCGGCGTCGGGGCTCTCGTCGCTGCCATTACCGTGTACGCGGTAGGTTGCCACAGGGGAGGGGTCCGGGCGGCCCGGCGTCGCTGGAGCTACGCGCTAGGCGCACTGCCGCCGTTCCTGCTCCCGGCGGCGGAGTTCGCGGGCCTCGAGCTCTTCCCGTCGGCGTGTTCGGAGATCGGGGCCAGCTGTTACCGGGGCGGAGAGCCGCAGCCGTATGTGCTCGCGGCCGCCACCCTCCTCGGCATCCTCGCGTGGCTGCTGGCCATCGTGGTCCCATCTTTCCGTAACCGCAGCGCCACCCACACGGGCGGGAACGGCACGAGCAGTTCTTCGGACAGCGAACAAGAAGCGCCAGCGCGCGAGACATGACTTCGCGTGCTGACGGCTGCCGTCGGGCTGCTGACAGGTTCTGAACGCCCCGCCGCGCCGCCGCCGCTGGCCGCGCTTCACGCCGAGGCGGACGCGATCAGCGCCGAGTCGGAGCGAACCGCAGACCCCTCGCCCTTGCGCCGCGCGGGGCGCTGCCTACGCAGTGCTGCGGGGACCGCCCGGAACGCTGCGCGCCCGGTACCCGTCATTGCGCCGCCCGGCGCCGCGGCCTCGCCGTCCGGCTCGCGGGGCCGGCCCCGCTGACCGCCTCCACCGGCTCGGCGGCCGCGAGCAGCGTCGCATCAGTGGTCTCCCGGTCGCCGAGGGGCTGTCCGTCGCGCTACGGTCGGCCATGTCCGCCTCTGCCGACCTACCCTCCCCGTTGTCGCCCGCCCCCAGCCGGGAGCCTATCACGCTGCTCGACGCGGCGCTCCTCCTGGCGCACATGATCGCCGGGGCCGCGGGGTCGGCGGCCGGCGCCACCATCATGGCCGGTGGACTCTGGCTCGCCGGACGCGACGAGCTCGACGGGCTGGTGCTGATCCTCCTGCTACCGGCAGCCCTCCTCGGCTGCGCGGTCATCGTGGGCGCTGCGCGCCAAGGGGCAACGCTGATCGCCAGCGCGTCGCACCTGAAGGCTCGGTGCCTGTGCTACGTGCTCGGCGCTCTCCCCGTCTACCTGGCCCCGGCCGGATTCGGCCTGTGGTGGATCGAGGGCCGCTGGCGGGCCTGCAATCCGCCGGGGTCGATGCACATCAGGTCCTGCGACGACTTCACGTCCGCCGAGACGCTGCGCACCGCTTCGGCGGTGGCGGCGGCGGTCGGGATCATGGTGTGGCTCGTCCTTGTGGCGGGCCCCTGCTTCCGCGCGATGCGGCGAGTCGAGGAGGGATCGTGATGGGGCTCGACACGCGGAGGGTCATCCCCGCAGTGCTCGCGGCTGTCGGGGGCGCGGCGACCCTCGGCTGCGGCCCTGCTCGAGGCGCCTTCAGCCGGGAGTGGGAAGCCTGCGGCCAGGCGCCACTCATCATCGCTGCGGGGGACTCACTTCGTGCGCACTCCGCCCGATTCCAGCACGACGGGAGTGACGCCCATCTCTGTATGCCGCCGGATATGGCAGCATCGTACGTCTCGTCCGACACCTCCATCGCCATCGTCCGCCCGAATCGCTGGCCAGACGCCTGGGTCGTCGGCGTGAAGCCCGGCAAGGTCACGATCTCCCTTCGCGATGCGGTCGCCACCACCACCGAGGTTGCGACGGTGCTCCCGCGCGTGGCCACGCTGGCGTGGGCGACGCACCTCGTCACGCTGCGCGTCGGGGACACCGCGAGGGTGCAGGCGTTCGCGCGCGACTCCCGCGGGCAGGTGGTAGGGACGTACGGAGCCATGTTGGCCGCCCCTCTGGAGGGCGGGCTGAGCGCCGACGTGCTCTTCAGGGATACGATCACCACGGTGATCGGGCGACACCCAGGGGCAACGCTTCTGGAGGTCCGGGTGGGGAGCCTGCGCGACAGCACGATCATCCGCGCCGTCCCGGCCAAGCCGTAGGCCCCGTCGCTGCTGCCCCGCCGCGCCGCGCTGCCCGCACCTTGGCCGGCGCCTCGCCGCACGGCTGCCGCTGCCCGTACGCTGGGCCCATGCGCAATCGCCTGATCCTCCCGCTTCCCCTGCTCGCTGCTCTGCTGGGCGCCGCGCCCGCGCCCAAGCCGGCCAAGTGCGCGGTGGCTGTCTGCCGCTGCAAGTCGTTCGGGGGCAGCCTCGCTGACCGCGCTGCCGCCGTCCGCGCCCGCGGCGGCGCCGTCGTCCTGGCGACCGTCGAGGCGGTCGACACGCTCACCGTCCGCCGCCGCGACGTTTCCGGCGAAGTGGTCGGGGACGCCGGAATCCCGGTGACGCTGACGGTTGCGCGACTCCGGGTGGCCCGTAGCTGGACGCCGCTCACGACCGACACGCTCACGGTCGGGATCGGCCTCGCCGACGGGCGGGCCACCGACTGCGACCTCCACTTCGTGCCCGGGCGCGCGTACCTGGTCTTCGCCGACCCAGTAGCCGGTGAGCCGGTCCTGCGGGCCGGGCACTGCGGCGGCACCCAGTCGGCCGACGGCCCGATGACCGCACTCGGCACCCTCGGCCCCGGCCTCGCTCCTCCCGCCAGCGGCCGCGGTGGTCCGGGCGCCGCCGGCGCGGCGCGGCTAGGGGGCCGCGCCGCCGACGGGTCGTGGGTCGACGCCCGCGGAAGCAGCGACCGCGGCACACCAGGCCTCGCCGGCGACAGCTCGATGGTCGTTCCACGCATCATCACGGGGCCGGTCACCGCGCCGCCGAATGAGGGGGCCCTGCCCGCGCCCACGCGCTCGCCGGCCTCCACGGCGGACTCTGGGGAGGCGCTGGCGGTCGCTCACGAGATCACCGCTGCGCATCGCAGCAAGGCCCCCCGGTTGAGCGACGCGACGAGGCGCCGCTCGACGACGACTCGTGACGGTCGCATCTACGTAGCAGCACTCGCCCTCGCCGAGGACCCGGGCGCCGCACCTCGCGCGCGGGTGGAGGCGATGGCTGTCCTGGTGCGACAGTACCTCGGCAAGGGCGACTACCTGCCTGTGGATCGGGCCATGACAGCCACCAACGAGGCCGGCTGCGACCTCGAGGCAGTGATCCCCTTCGGGATGGCGGCTGGACCCGCCCCCGTTCCCCCCGACGCTGGAGCCCGGCTACAGACCGTCGCGCAGCGCCTCTTCGCCGACTCCGCCGCACCAACGTCCGTTCGCGCGGGCGCCTTCTGCCTGCAGCTCGCGGCACAGGCCAAGCCGCGGCCACATGGACAGGAGAGCCGAGCGAGGCATCGCTAGAGGCGGCTCGCGGTCGGGCCCGCTGCGTGACGGGGCGGCCCGTCGTCGCCTCCACGGCTACAGTGGCGAGCCTGCGGCTCCCGGAGTTCCTGGGAGCCGCAGCCGCATGCGTGCCACCGCTGCTGGCGTGGCGGGGGTCGGCAGCGCCGTCTGCCCGACAGCCGAACGGTCACCTGCCCGCCGTGCCCTCAGCCCCGGTCGCCGCCGCCGCGCCGCCGACTGCCCCCGCCCCGCCGGCGCCGCTGGGCAAGCCTGGACCCGCGGGCGAGCGGCCTAGGCAGCACCGGGCTCCGCGGGCCCCGAGGCGCTGCCTCCCGCCAGCACCGCGACACTGCCGACTTCCCACCGTCGCGCAAGATTATTTCTCTGCCCAATGACCGACGCGCGGGCCGTACTGGCCGCGCGGCCTCAGGGGCCTCAGAGGCCTCAGAGGCCTCAGAGGCCTCAGGGGCCTCAGGGGCCTCAGGGGCCTCAGGGGCCGGCCCCGGCGCGATCCGCCGGGACCCCTCAGACTGCCGCGGCGACCACAGGGGGTCGCACCGCCCCCTCCGCTGCAGCAATCCGCCGTGCCCCTCATCCCCGCCGACCTCGCGTGGCGGCGCTTTCGCCGCCACTACACCCCGTTCCTCCAACTCGCGGAAGTCGTCGGCGAGAACCACTGGAGGCGCATGCGCGCCCACGGGGTCCCCGCCGACCGAGTCCGCGCGTTCCGACGCGCCGTGCCCCTGCCCAGCGTCGCGCCGTTCGAGTTGGTGCAGAGCCTCCCCGAGGTCGTGGAGCGACGCGGCGTGCTGGCGCGCGCGGACCGCGCCCTGGTCGAAGGGGCGCTCCAGGGGGTCGCTTCCCTCGACGTCCCGGTGACCGCCCTCGACACGGTCACCGCGTTCTTCGGGGCGTGGCGCCGCGAGAAGCGCGTGTACCGCCTGACCCCCGAGTTGGCGGCCGAGTTGCGGGACGTCCCCTGGCCCGGCGCGTACCCGTGTGCGCACTTCCGCCTGCCCGACGCGGGCGTGGTGCTCGAGGTGCCGGCCGACCCCGCGCGCGGCGAGCCCGCACGGACGCTCACCGCGCACGTGGACCTCTCGGTGCTTGAGTCGCCCACCGTCGCGACCCGGCTCGCGGTGCTCGTGCACGAGCTGGAGATGTCGGCGGACATGCTCCGCCTGCGCCCGCTCGCGATCATCGAGCTGGGCGGGGGCACCCTCGGTGACGCGGTCGGCGCCATCCGCCACGCCGTCGCGGAGACGCACGCCGCCCGAGGGGCGCCCGACCACTCGCACCTGCCGGCCCGCGAGCGCGCGGTCCTCGACGCGACGGACGCGTGGGACGAGACGAGCCCCGCGGCGCGCCTCGCGGTCAACACGCTGCTCTACGTGCTCGGGGAGCCGGACGTCGTGCGCACGGTGGCGGACGCCCGCGCCCAGGGGCCGCGCCTCGTCCGCCACCTGCGTGCGGCGCCTCCACCGGCGTGCGACCAGAGGCCCGAGGCCCGCCGGGCGGCCGACCTCGCCGAGCCGGACGTCTATCTGGTGGGGACGCGGTACGCCGCCGCCGTGCGGCGCCACGGGATCGCTGCGGCGGCGCGTGAGCACGGGACGGCGATGGGAGGTCGTCCGGGTCCCGCGAGCCCCCCGGGCCGGACCGTGCGCCCGCACCTGCGGGCGGCGCACTGGCATCTCTACTGGGTCGGCCCGGGCCGCACGACCCCCGCGCTCCGGTTCATCCCCACCACCGTGGTGCACGGCGAGGAGACCGCGCGCCGCGAGGCCGTGGCCCCGGTGGTGCGCCTGGTGGGGTGAGGTGGCCCGGCGCGGGCGCGGCGCCAAGAGGATGACCGCACCCCGCCGACCCGCTTCGCCTTTACACCAGGTGGTCCTCCGCCGCCTCGGCCCGGGCGGGGCCAGACATCGGCCCCGCGCCCCGCCGCAACGGCCGCGGCATACTCCGCGGGCGGAACGCGCCGAACACCCGCCCGAGCGACTTCTCCTCCCCGACGAACCACCGGCGCACGAGGAGCGGATCGTCGCTTCCCCACACGTGCGACGGCATCCACACGTAGAACGCGCGGCCGGCGGGCGCGCTCGGGTCCGCGACGCAGACCTCCAGCACGCGTCCCTCGCGCACGGCGCGCCACCACGACGCGCGGTTCGGAAAGCCGAACCGCTGCGCCAGGCTGCGCCGGACCTCCTCACTCGGCCGAAAGTCGGAGGCGTCGAGGGCGGCGCCGCCGAGTCGATGGTCGAGCGCACCCACGGCCACCTCGAGCGTGGCCGCCCCGACGTCGTCGCCGTCACCCGGCCGACGGCCGCCCGGCTTCCGCCCGCGGGCCCCGGGCACCCGAGCGGGGGTCGGCTCGACTGCGGTCCGGGTTGTGGTCGCCCCCACTTCTGGGGCGGCAGGGCCGTCGGCCGGGGTGGCGTCCGGCTGGGCGGCGCGATCCCCCGCCGCGGCCACTGGCGTGGCGCGCTCCACGTACCAGCGCGCGAGCCAGACGTACGTCGTACGCTGGCCGCCGACCACGACGTCAATCCGCGGCGCGCGGGCCCGCAGCACGCTGGGGGGCTCGCCGGTCACCCCTGCCGCGTGGCCGAGCGTGCCCCACTGGTCCCAGGCGAGCTGTCCCACCGGCTCCGATCCGCGGCGCAGTGCGGCGACGAGCGCCGCCGGGAGCACGTCGTCCGCCACGACCCACTGGCGCCCGAGCGCATCGACAAACACCCCGGCACCCGCGCGGGCGGCGCCGAGAAGCCCGTAGTAGTCGACGCCCGACGCCCGCGCGGCGAGCGCCGAGCGGACGATGGCGGCGGGCTCCACCCCGGCCGCGTGCGCCGACACGCGCCGCACGAACGCAGGGAACACCTCGCACGCGCGCGATGGGGCGACGGCCACCCGGAAGTGATCGCCCTCCCACCCGCCGGGCCCGAGCCGGTCGTTGAGCGCCGCGCGCCACACCGCGTCCTCCGACTCGCCCAGGAGCGCCGCGAGCGCGGGGATCTCCCAGGAGTGGGCCGAGGCCATGGTGCCCGCGACACTGACGCGCCCCGCGGCGCCCGGCCGACTGCTCGCCCCGCCGCGCGGCGGCCGCGCGCGTCGGTGACGGGTACGCGTCGGCACGCCGACGCGCTGGTCGCGCCACGCCACCGGCACTTCGCCCGGCAGCTCCTCGCCCATGGGATCGGGCGTGATGCCATCACGCCCGCGGATGCCCGCGGCGCCGTACTCGGCAGCCCGCGCGGCGGCCAACTCGACGGAGCGCCGCACGTCGCCCGCGTGCCGCTCCTGCAACTGCAGGAGGTCGCGCGCGAACGACTGGCGCCCGACCGCACTCGACGCGGAAGGTCCGAAGCGCGGGTCGCGGGCGGCGAGCGCCTCCTCGGCCGCCACGACGGCCATCGCCTCCACGTGCGCCGGGCTCCACTCGGCGCGTCGACCGACCTCGAGCTGGTCGAGCCGCGCCGCCACGTGCGCCGGCGTCTCGCCCCGCTCGAGGGCGCCCAGCAGCCACTGGCGGGCGACCACGGGCACGCGGACCGCATACGAGGCCGACGGGAACCACAGCAGGCGCTCGCGATTGAGGGCCACCCCCACGTCGACGACCAGTGGCGAACGGCGCCGGACGTACACGGGGCCAGCGAGGATCGCCCGCAGAAGGTGGCGCGCCATGGGCGGGTCCTCGAGGGCGGATGCGAGCGCCTCGCGAACCGTGCGCGCGCAGGCGAGAATCGCATCCCGCTCGACCCGCGCGACCTGCTCGGCGTCCACCGCACTCTGTACGAGCGTGTCCAGCTTCTGCTGGATCGCCTTGAGCTCACGGGCGGCGCCGTTCGCCGAGGCGGCCCACCGCTCGGCGGAGGCCTCGTCCCCCAGCCGCTGGGCCTTCGCCGCCTCCTTGTGGTAGAACTCGACGTCCGACGCAAGGTCGGCGGACTGGTTGACGGCTCCCGCGTATGCGCCGTCGCCGCCGCGGACGCGTGCGAGCACCGCGCTCGCATACCCGTCGAAGGTGACCGCGTCGAACACCGACGCGACGACGCGCAGCGTCGCCCGCTCCGTGACGTTCCCGATACAGCACCCGTGCCCCTCGCGCACGCAGAGGTCATTCTGGTATCGCGCGGCGCCATCCGGCAGCGTCGTGGCGAGGCGGCGACCGCACAGGGCGCCGTCCGACTTCACGAAGCCGCACCGGACGTCTGGCAAGAGGTGGGGACGTTCGTCGTCGGGGGTCCGCGCCGGGCGGCGGCGCCGCCCCTCGCGGAGCAGCCGGGCGACAATGGCCTCGGCCTCCGGCGGCTGAAACGACGGGAACGCGTTCGGAAGCGAGATGTTGCTCATGAGCGTGCGTAGGTGAGGCGGCGCAGGGCGCGGCGCCGGCGCGCGCCGGCGCGTGGTCGCGCCGAAGCGGCCAGAGGGAATGAGGTCCGGTCGGGTGCCAATGGCTGGGTGGTTGTGCCGGGCCGCGGACGAGGCGGTGCGCCGGATGCCCGCCGGAGCGTGTCACGGCGTGTCACGGCGTGTCACGGCGTGTCACGGCGTCACGCGTGCGACCGCCGCGCCGACGCCGCCTCCATGATCACCGACTCGGAGATCTTGCTGTGCTGCCGCCAGGTGATGGCGTAGCGACCGTAGAGGGCCGGCCGCTGGAACCAGATGCGGAGCTGGTTCGGCCACCACGGGCGCCACCGGACGGACGAGGACGGACGCCAGGCACTGCTCCGCGTGGACGGGTACTTGCCGGCCACCGGCCACGCCGCGTCCTCCTCGACGCGGCGCATGAGGCCCGTGAGCGACCCCTCCTCGACCAGCCACTGGAAGCGGAGCGTGATGCTGCGGTAGACGTCCGCGTCGGGGAAGGGCATCGGCAGGAGCGTGTGCCCGGCGAGCCGGTGGTCTTCCTTGAACCGCGACACCGTCGTGCGCGCCGTGTAGGCATCGCCGCGTTCGAGCGCGCGCAACGCATCGGCCACCCAATCACTCAGCCCGGCGTGCTCCATCGCCTTGACGTAGGCGGGATCATGCGGCGACGCCCACACCATGCCGGAGGGGAGCTGGTACCGGTAGCCGCCGCGCCCCGACAGCTCGCGCTTGATCTTCGTCTGATAGGCCGCCCGCGAGCGGTTCTCCATCTCCGCGGCGACAGCCATGTCGTAGAGCGTCTTCAGATCCCCCGGGTCGCACGGGTCCAGCAGCTGCCCGTCGACGATGATCACGCCGCGGTGGCGCTGCATGGCGCTGAAGACCCGCGCCGCGTCGTGCACGTTACGCCCGAGGCGGTTGTGGTCCGCGAGCATCAGTACGCCGCAGCCCCCTCGCTCGATCACGTCCGCCGCGACCCGAAAGAGCTTCCGCCGTTCCGGCCGGCTGCCGGACTCCCCGCGGAGATCGACGACCGTGATGTCCTCGTCACGGATGCCGAACCGCGCGGCCACCTGCACCTGCCGGAACTGAAACTGCGCGGAGTGCACGTACTCGCGAGCCTGTTTGACGGTGCTCTGCCGGACCAGGACCATGATGCCGCGGGCCAGTAGGCCGTCCCAGCGCTCCAGCGTGCGCGCGCGCAACTCGTCGAAGCTCTCCAGGTGTGTCGTGTACATGCGGGGACCGTTCGGGACTGGGGGTCGACGTCGGCTTCGTGGCCGGGCCGGTGGGGGGCGAGCCGCGGACGTCGCGACGTCCGCGGGAGGGCGCTCGGTACCGCCGAGCCCGAAGGGCCGCGGCTCGTGGTGTGATACAGCGGGCTGCAGCGGGCTACGGGGAGTCCGACCGGGGGGATGAACCGTTCGGGTAGCCCGCGTGGCCGGCGGCGGCGTCGGACGGGGGTGCGCCCTGGCGCGCGCCGGGGGCAGCGTCGCCCGCCGGACACAGCCCATCGCGCACCGCCTGGCGGCAGGCGGCGGCAACGCCCGACAGCCGCGCAGCGGAGACGGCGCCCCGGCGCACCAGCACGTGCGTGACCGCCAGGGTAAGCCACTCGCCGAGGTGCGCGGCACGCCGGCGGTCGAACGACGGCATCGCGGGCATCGCGAGGACGGTTCTCGCGAATGCGCCCGACACCGACGATGCGCCGCTGTCCACGCACAGCCCGGGAACGGGGTGGGGACCACACGACGCTGCGGGAGCCCGCGACGTGAGGGACGGCTCGGCCGTTCCAATCAGGACTAGACCGGACGCGGGGCGCTCGTCGGCTGGGTGGACCGCGCCGGGCGTCCACGCGGGGGCCCAGCCCGGGAGTTCCCGTTGCGCCACGGGTGGGATGATGAGCGTGGGGCGCGGCACATCCGCCCCAGCCGTGTGGTCGAGCCGAGTCACATCCGTTCCTCCCGTGTGGTCCGCTCCGCCTGCGGGCCCTTGATGACCCGGGACGCCGAACCGCGTTGAGTGTCCCCCTTCGGACAGGAAGACGACGGTGCGACACCGGGCAGCGAGCGACCGGTCGGTCCCTCGTCTGGGGCTGCGGTCAGCACCGCGCGGTCGGCGCCGTCATCGCCCGGCAACGCGCCAGACAGGGATGACGTGCTGACGTGAGGGCGCGAGGAGACAGCGGCTGGAGCGCCTGCCAGTTCCGTCGTGCGCTCGCGGAGTGCCCTCGCGACGTGGCGGGCCGCCGTGCGGTAGACGGAAGCGAGTTCGAGCGGTGCAAAGCAGAGGGCGAGCGCGGCCCCGAGGCACGCGGGGTCGGCGAGTGCACCACGGTCGAGCGTCACGTTGACCGCCGGCGGCTCGGCATCCGCCTGCAGGGAGAGCAGACGCAGGCCGTCAGGTACGTCGGGCTGCATCAGCGCTCCTGGGTCCTGAGCAGCGTCGCGCCAACGGCTGACGTGCACCGACGCGTACCCGCATAGGTGTTGAGGCACCTATGGCTGTACTGAAGTGTGCCCTCCGGCAGTTGGCCTGAGCCGACGCGGTCGTGTCCTGGTTGCGGTAGCTCGCGCACGCGTACCGCGAGCTGTGCGGATGCAGGGGCGTGCCGCACCAGATTCGTCCGGAGGGTCAGGGCGTGGCGCCCGGCACACCAGGCCGCGGCAGACGGTGTCGCGCACCCGTCTACCGTGCTGAGTGCCCGCATTGCGGCGACACACTCAGAACTCGCGCAGGGCCAATCCCCTCCCCTTCTGGCTGCGCGGACGTCTGGATGTGCCCGCGAACGCGATGCGGCGCGGGCCGCGCGCGGTGCGCTGCTCCGCCGGGGGTGGACCTCGGGCCACCACCCGCGACGCGCTGCGCACGCTCCGACGGATGCGCGATTCGGCAGCTCCCATTGACCGAAGCCGTCCCAGCCGGACGAGGCACGCAGCGACGGGACCGGAGCCGACCCCCCGCCGCGTCGCGGTCTCGGGGTTGGAGCCTGCGCGCGGTGCTCGGGCTGTTCAGCACAGCGCTGCGGCGGTGCATTCAGGCGGCGGTCCCGCGGCGCGGTTCGCGGGCCGCGGCGGGAGGCTGCCCGTTCGGGAGCGTTCGCGACGCGTGGGTGCGCGAGGGCCCGCGCACTTCCGTCGGGCCAAGCGACGTGTACCGCTCCGCGCGAGGTGCGCCCGTGCGGCTCGCGGGCGGTGCTTGGCCGCGGGGTGTCGTCGGGGCGCCCCGGAACACACGCGGGGCGGTCAACGATGCGACGTGGAGTCACAGGTCGGACGTTGAGGCGGGACCCGCCGTCGCTGCTCGCGCGTGTGCACGCGAGCGGCCGATGGGCCTTGTGGGGCAGGCACCCGCATCGCCGGCTGTACGGCGTCCGCCACCGGACACTCGGGGCGTTCGCTACCGTGCGCTGTGCGGATCCCGCATCTCAACTCCGACCTGGCGGCCCGGGGCATGTCCAGACGCCCTCGGGATGCGCCCCTTAACGGGGCGCGTCGCCAGCGAGGCATGCACGATGGCACCGTGCCGAGGCTCTCGTCAAGCGCCCGACACCGGCGGCAGGCACCGCCCGCTACGGCCGCCCGACGACTGCAGGGTGTCGTCCGCGAGTCGTCACGTGTCTCGTGTGAGCCCCGCTGTCAGCCCCGGACGGCCCCAGGACCGCGCGACGGCAGGAGCGCGCGCCGCGGCGCGAATCGTCCCCCGCTGGCCCGGCCGCTCACGGCGGTCGGCCGGTCGCCGGCGCGCCTCACGGTGCGCGCCGCCCGACCTCGCAGGCGCGTCCGACATGCGTCGACAGGCAGCCACCATCCCACGGCGGTCGGCAATCGGCCCTTGCTGCGACGAATCTGGCGGTGCGTCGGAGCGTGGGTCCCCGAGCGCTCGTGTCGCTTGTGTCGCACGACGTCGCCCGCGCCATCTTTCGCTCGGCGAACCGGACGCATACCATGCCGCCCGACGGGTTCGGACGCTGCGCCACGTCATGTCAACGTTGCAGCACGTTGCCGCATGTCGTGGCCGTCTCCGTGCGAGTGGGCGACGCCGCCCGCCACCCATCCTTCACCACCGGGAGGAGCCTTATGCCGGCGACGCTGGCGACGGAACTGGTTCGCATCACGCCGAAGATGGCGGAAGAGCTGCTCGCCCGGAACGTGGAGCTCAACCGGCGCCTCAACCGCGCGCTGGTCGAGCGCTACGCCACCGACATGCAGAACGGCGACTGGCAGGAGGAGAACGGCGAGACGATCAAGATCGCCCCCGACGGGACGCTGCTCGACGGCCAGCATCGCCTCTCCGCCGTGGTCGAGAGCGGGCGCCCGGTACGGTTTCTCGTCGTCCGCAACGTCGACCCCGACGCCCTCGCCACCGTCGACGCGGGGAAATCGCGGTCCTTCGCCGACGTCCTGCACATGCGGGGGCAGGAGAACGCGCGGCGGGTGGCCGCCGCGGCCAAGTACGTGTGGCACTACGAGAACGGGTCCATGCTCTCGTCGGGGCGCGCCGTGTCGCACGCGCTCCTCGCGAAGGTGCTCGAGGAGCACCCCCGGATGCCGGACGCCGTCG
The DNA here is from genome assembly GCF_030159095.1 of Roseisolibacter agri. Taxonomy (NCBI): domain Bacteria; kingdom Pseudomonadati; phylum Gemmatimonadota; class Gemmatimonadia; order Gemmatimonadales; family Gemmatimonadaceae; genus Roseisolibacter; species Roseisolibacter agri. The sequence continues at coordinate 155,864 of NZ_BRXS01000008.1, read as the reverse complement.
ACGACGTCCACGCCTACCGGCCGTCGCTCCAGCCGGCCAGCGTGCTCGCCTTCGTCTATACGCTCGCCAAGGAAAAGCACCCGCGGCGCGCGGCGCAGTGGCTCGCCATGGTCCAGGAGGGAGAGGGCCTCAAGAAGACCGACGCCGCCTGGCACCTCCGGGAGCGCCTGCTCCACGGGCGATCCGGCCGGGGCGCGCGCGAGCAACTCCGCATCCCGTACGTCGCCGCGCTCATGATCAAATCGTGGAACGCGACGCTCGACAACGACACCGTACGGAAGCTCGAATGGACCTCCGAGGGGCGCGGCGCCGAGCCTTTCCCGGCCGTGCGGTGATCGGACGGGCCTGCCCCCCGTCGCCGGGTACCGGGTCGCCGCCTCCCGACCGGACCTGAGGCGGCTGCCGCGTCACCCGCCGCGGCCCGCCGCGCGCCCGGAGCCGCTCGTTCAGAAACGGAGGCCGACGCTGAGCGGCGCGCGCACCTGTTGGGCGCCCGCGCTCCCGAGGCCTGGCAGCACCAGGATGCGGCCCTCGATGAACGGTGTCACGGCGCCGAATCGGGCGCTGGCTCCGAGCCCGCCCGTGTACGAGACCGTGTTCACCCGCACGGGCGGGAGGTAGACGACCTTCGACGCCGTGTTGGGGCCGTGCGGCACCCAGTCCGTCTCGTTGCGGTTGGCGTACTGCTGCACACCCACGCCCGCCAACGCGTACGGCCGCACCGCGCCGAGCGCCGGCAGGCGCACCACGCCGAGCACGCTGCCCCCAACCAGGGTGGTCGTGCGCCGGACGTCGAGGGGCCCCTGGCCGTCGCGCAGATCGCCCGTGAAGGTGCGTCCCGCGCGCCAGTAGTCGCCCGCGACGCGGAGCGCCAACGGCGACCGCGGTCCGCCGATGCGGCGCTCGTAGCCCGCCTGCGCGGCGAACCCCGGCGCGGCGTCGCCGAAGTCCTTGCCTAAGGCGTCCGTCCCCGCCGCAAGGAAGAACGCGCCGGCGCGATGCGGCCTGGCGCTCGGCGGCGCGGAGTCCGGCCCCGCGGACGATTGCGCGCGGACGGGGGCGCCGAGCAGGGTGACGAGGGTGACGGCAGCGAGCACGGGAGCGAGCACGGGAGCGAGCACGGGAGCGAGCACGGGAGCGAGCACGGGAGCGAGCACGGGAGCGCGCGACATAGAACGTGGGGCTCGGGGTGAAGAGGCGTGGGGGCGACCGGTGCGACGGACGCCGTGACCGGTGGCGACGCTCGCCGACCCAGCTGTTGGTCACCGGCGCCGCGACGAGTGTTGCCACCGGCCGTGCCGGGTGCCGTCAGACGGCCGGCGCCAGTGCGACGCGCCGAGGTCCGCCGCGCCGAGACCAGCCCGCTCCAGCCTGCGGACGTCGGCGGTGTCGCGCCTCCGTCTTGGTGCGTGCCCGCCGGCGACGTCTCGCGCAGACGGACCGTCGCCCTCGCACGCCCTCGCACCGCACCTCGCTCGTGCCACACCGTCCTCCCCTGTCCCCCCCCGTCCGCCCGGCGCCCCAGCGGCAACCCCCCGCCCCCGTCGGTCCGACGAGTACCGACGCGACGCGATGCTGGCGGGCCCGCGCCCTGGCCTGCCACGCGTGGCGCCCAGGGGAGACCTCCCCGCGGCGAAAGGCGACCGGGGACCGCGGCGGCGCCCCGACGGTGTCGCGGATCCGTCTCTCCGGGTGCACGCCGCCGCGCCCGCGTCGACACGCCGTCGACGGTGCCGCGAGGGCTTCACCGCGGTGACACCGCGGAGGTCCGCATGTCGGTTCCGCCCCCGCCGTCCGACGTCGCGCGTTCACCCGGCGACCCAGCGCCGGTCGCCCAACGCCACGCCTCCGCGCGCGGGCCGCAGTTCTCGTGGTCTGAGTCCCGTGCGCGACTCCTCCGCCGGTGCCGACGGGCGTACTACCTGAGCTACTACGCCGCGCACGAGGGCTGGCGCGCGCCGGCGGGCACGACGTCGTGGCTGGCCTACCGACTCAAGAAGCTCACGACGTTGCCGGCGCTCGTCGGCGTCGCCGTTCACCGCGCGGCCTCGACCTGCGCGCGCACGCTCGCGGCGGGTGGGCCGCTCCCGAGCTACCGCGCGCTCCGGGCGACCGCGGCCGCCGAGCTGAACGGCGGGTGGCGGCAGGCCCGTGACGGGATCACCGCCTTCCTCCGGCGCCCGGCGGCGGTCTGCATGCTCGACGAGTTCCTGTACGGCCACGGCCCCGACGCCCAAGCGCTCGACCGGGCTCGGGCGGTGCTGGACGGGTCGCTCCGCGCGCTCACGACCGTCGACGCGCTCTGGGACGGTGTCCGCAGGGCGGCGCCGGAGGACGTGATCGTTCTCGATCCGTTCTGGCACTTTGAGCTGCCCCCGGACGGCACCACGGTGTTCGCCGCGCCAGACCTGCTGGTGCGACCGGCGCGTGACGCGCGCTGGGAGGTGACCGACTTCAAGTCCGGTCGGCCCGACCACGTCATCGACCAGCTGCTCACGTACGCGGTCGCCGCGCGGGAGGGGCTCGGGCTGGACGCCGACGACGGGATGGTCGGACGCGTCGTGGCGCTGTCCGGATCGCCGGGCGAGCGCGAGACGACGGTCCTGCTGACGACCGACGACCTGGAGGCGGCGTCCGCGCGCATCCGAGACGGCGTGGGAGCGATGCACGCGTTGCTGCGCGACGTCCGGCGCAACCTCCCGCTCGCCGCCGACGCGTTCGCGCCGGCCACGAACCCCGCGACGTGCCGCACCTGCGCGTTTCGCGGGCTCTGCCACCCGGACGACTTCCCATCGCGCCTGACGGGCGCCGTCGGGAGCGCGGCGCCGTGAGCCGCCGGCGTCCGGACGGAGCGCGCCCGCCCCCGCCCATCGACGGCGAGCGCTTCCCGTGATCACCACCCGTCGACGGCCCCGGGAGGGGCGTTCGTCGCCCCCGCTTGGCTCCCGGCCGAGGCTGCGACGTCTGCGGCGCCCGACGACCACTCCTGGCGCCCACGCGCGCGCCGTAGCGCGCCGTGGTGTCCCCGTGGCCGGCCCTGCCCTCAACGACCCACACGATGGCGACCCTGCTGCTCCGCCGGCCTCCGGCTCGGCCCGACGCGGCCGACGGCCCGCACGTGCCTCTCCCCGTGCCGCCCACGGCGTCCCCCGCCGCACCGCCCGCCGCGGGGGACGCGTCACGCGCCGGCGCCCCGCCCGCGGTGCGGTCCCTGGCCGCACTGCTCGCCGATGCCCATCGAGGCGCGCGCTCGACGGCGGGCGCAACCGGCTCCCGGCATCCCGCCGGTGCGGGCACGGGCTCCCCGGGGTCCGAGGCGCTCGGGGCCGCGGCACGCGCCTCGGGCGGGCTCGACCCGGGCGGGCTCGACCCGGAGGCCGCACTCGAGGAGCTGCTCACACGTCTGCACGGCCCCGTGCTGCGCTTCGTTCGCGACCGCGTGCGTCGGCGCCGCGACGCGGAGGACCTCGCCGCCGACGTGGCGCAGGAGACCCTCATCCGCCTGGCCCGCGGGGCGCCGACGTGCCGCGCGCAGACCGACCCGCAGGTGTTGGCGTGGGCGCTCACCACCGCGCAGCACGTGCTGATCGACACGTGGCGTTCGCCCGAGTGGCGTCTCGCTGGCGCGCGCGCCTCGGGCCCTGCGGGCGCCTCGGGCCGCGCCGCCGCGGGAGACGCGGAGTGGGCGGCCCTCGCGCAGTCGTACGAGGAGAGCGCGGGTCGGGTGCCGGACGTCGAACCGGCGTACGCCCTGCTCCTGCGCCTCGCCGTGGAAGCCTGCGACGCGGCGCGCGACGGGGTGGCGACCCTGTGTTGGACGCGACTCGTCGCCGGCGCGGAGTGGGCGCAGGTCGCCGCCGCGTGCAACACTAGCGAGACCGCCGTCAAGCGTCGCTTCCAACGGGCACAAGCCGCGATGCGCCGCGAGGTGTGGCGCCGGGTCGCGACGCTCGGCCCGTCGGACCAGGCGGCGGTGCGTGCGTACCTTTTCCGGCGGGGACTGCTCCCTGGCTAGCCCCTGGACTCGAGGCCGGGGCCGCGCCGCAGGCAGCGTGAGCGGGCGCCGCGCGGTAGTTTGCGGCACCACTCCCCGACGTCACCTCGTGCGCTCCCTGCTCCCGTGGCTGCACCGCCTGCTGCGGCGGCGCCTGGCAAGCCGTGCCGGCGCGGACGCCGCGCCGGCCCCGCGGCCGTCCTCGGATCCGGCCGCGGCGTCGGCCGACGCGTCTATCGCACCGTCGGTCGACGCGTCCGTCGCGCGCGACGAGTTGGCGCGGGCGGTCGCGCGGTCTCGGCAGCCGACAACGGACGCCCACGCGGCCGCCCAGGCCCGCGCCGCCGCGCGCCGCGCGCTTCGCGCCCGGCAGGCGCCTGACGACCCGTCGGACGCGGCCTGACGCCCGGGAGGTCCGCCCGCGGCATCCCATGCAGCTGCGGTGCGGCTGCGGTGCGGGTACGACGCAGCCGTGCAGCCGTCTTCGCCACGCCCATCCCGCCCGCTACTCCCGCCCCGCGTGCCTGAGCCCACCACTGAGCCCACCCCTGGGGCCGAAACGCCCGCTGTCCTGACCGACGGCGTCCCGGCCGGCACCCCGGCCGGCGCCATCGTCGACGCCACGCGACGCGCTCCCATCGAGACCGGTGCCGGGGCCAGCGCCGGGGCACCGGACACGGCGGCCGACACGGCGGCCGACACGGCGGCCGACACGGCGGCCGACACGGCGGCCGAAGCCCGTGACGCGCCACGCGCCGGGGCGGCGGTATCGGGCGGCGCGCCGGGCGTGCCGCTCGGCGCGCAGTTCGAGGCGTACGCCGCCCGGGTGATCGCGGCCGAGGACCAGGTGCTGTTTCAGGAGGCGACCCGGTGCGTGGACGCCGGGGCGCTCCGCGCGGCGTACGTGATGACCTGGATCAGCGCGGCCGAGTCGCTCAAGCGCAAGTTCCGCGAGCTGGCGGCCCGCGACAAGAAGGCGGCCGCCGTGCTGCAGAAGGTGACACAGGCCGAGGCGCAGCACCGCGCGGTGGACATGACGCTGCTCGACGACGCCAAGACGTACGGCTCCGTCAGCGACGCCGAGCACGCGCAACTCCAGCACGTGTACGAGATGCGCTCCGTGTTCGCGCACCCATACGAGCACGCGCCGACGCCGGAAGCGCTGCTGGCGGCGGGCCGCACGGTGGTGGACGCCGTGCTCAGTCGCACGACCAAACTGCGGCACGGCTTCATCGCGGAGCGCGTGGCGCTGCTCGCCGGCGACGCGCACTTCCTGGATGACGTGCGCGCCGTGGTGGCGGAGTTCGCCGAGGAGATGTACGGCCGCGTCGCCGACGAGTTGCACCCCTACGTGCTCACCAAGCTGTGGGACGCGTTGACCCCCAAGGTGCCGGACGCGGCCGCGGCGGCGCTCGTCCGCCGCGGCCGGCGCTTCAGCCTCGCGTACCTCCGGACGGGGGGCGAGGCGCTCATCCGACGCATCGAGTGGAGCGTCGTTCTGCCGCCGCACGCGCGGCTGGTGGCGCCGGTGCTCACGGATCTGGCCCTCTTCCCGCACCTCCCGAAGATCGCACGCGACATGGTCGTGGGGCACGTGCTCGACATCGCCGGCGGGAACGCCACCTTCCTGGCCGTGTTCGACGCCCTGCTGGACGCCGGCCACCTCGATGACCGGCAGCGCGCGCGGGTCGACGCGGCCCTCGACGCGGTGCCCCTCAAGGACCTCGCCGAGACGGCCGTCGCGCCCGCGCGGTACGTCGGGCGCGTGATCGCCGAGATGAAGCGGCACAACTGGTACGCCCAGAACGCCGCGGTCGCCGTCCTGCGCAACATCGGGCCCGGCCGCGTCGCCGGACTGCCGGCGGCGGCGCAACGGGAGCTCGGGAACAACGTGCTGCAGTCCGCAGACGGGTCGGCGCGCGACGCCGCGGCGTTCCTGCGCACGCTCGCGTCGCGCACGCCGGACGAGGCCTGGCCGCCCGAGTTCCTGGCGGGCGTCGTCGCCGAGTGCTTCCGCAACGACGACGGAGCCGTCCGATTCAAGACCGGATGGATGGACGAAGCGCTCGGAACGCTGGTCCATGTCCCGGAGCCGCGGCGCGTCGAGATCCTGGACGACGTGGCGGCCGCGGTGGAGGGTGGCCAGCTCGCGACGTCGCTCTGGGACCTCGACGAGTTCGACACCGTGGTCGACGTGATCGACGGTCTCGGCGACGAAGCGCTCCGGGACTCCCCGCCGATGCAGCGCCTCCGCCGGGCCCTCATCGACCGCCGAGTACGCGAGGCCGCCGCCGAGGCCGCGAAGCAGGGGGCGCCGGAGGCAGCGACGGGCGGCACAACGCAGACCGCCGGCGGCGACACGACGGCCACCGGTCCCACACCGTGAGCGCGGCCGGGCCGGCGGCGCTCCCGCTCGATCTCCCCAGCTCCCGTGCGCGCCTCCGGCGGGCAGCGCACAGGACCGTGACCCCGCCGCGTAGCCCGCAGCCGAGCCCGACCCCATGGGTGCCGCCATGGCGTGGGGTCGGCCTACTGGCGGACGGTGGAACTCGCCGCACCCCCGAGCCGCGACATGCGCTCCTGGGCTCGGTGCGGCGCGACGGCCGAGGCGTGCCGGCAGGGCCCCTGCTTCGAGGAGCGCGCTTGCCGGCCCCCGCGAATGCGCTCATATTGAGCGCATGGCTACCGGCACTGTATCCCCGCGCGCTCGGATCGCCGACCGGCGGGACGACAGTCCCGTGCCGGGGAAGACGCCTGCGACGCGCGAGACGCGGAGGACCTGGCGGCCTACGGCCACGGCGGACCCGCTGACTCTGCTGGGCGTAAGCGGCAGCCGGGGGGACCTGCTGCGCTACCTCACCGTCCATCCAGGCGAGCGGGTCTACCTGCGGCGGCTCGAGCGACTGTTCGGTGAGCGGAGCGCGTCACTGCAGCGCGACCTCCGCGACCTGACCCAGGTCGGCGCGATCCGTCGCGTGGAGCCGGTCGAGGGTCGGCGCGTGGAGTACGAGGTGGTGCGGGCATGGCCGCTCTGGGGGGCGCTCCGGCAGGTCATCGCGACGCTCTCCGATCCTCCCACGCTGACGCGCGAGGCCCTGCGGGGGATCACCGGGGTAGACGCCGCGTTCGTGTATGGGTCCTTCGCCACCGGCACGGCCCGGGAGGACAGCGACGTCGACGTGTTCGTCGTCGGCGAGCGCGTCGACCGCGCGCGGCTCCACCGCGCGCTCAGCGAGGTCGCCGTCCTGTCGGGCCGCGAGGTCAACCCCAACGTCTACACGCCGGCCGTGCTGCGAGAGCGGCTGACGCAGCCGGCGTCGCCGAGCCGTCGGTTCCTGCGCGACGTCCTCGCGGGGCCGAAGCAGTGGGTGGTGGGGAACGGCGAGGCCCTCGCGCCGCTCGCGGCTGCGGCCGGGGTGGCGCGCATCCCGTGACGGTCCCCAGGACGTCACCTGGACGGCCCATGGCTGGCCGGTGAGCGCGCCGTAATGGTGTCCCGAAAGAAGGGCCGGCAGCAGGCGCCACAGCGTCCCACCGCGTCACCGGCAGCCTCCACGGCTGCGGGGACGGTCTCGGACGGTGGTGGCGCGGGAAGCACGGACCCGCGACTGGCCGAACCTGCGCAGCCCGGGTGGCCGAACCCGCTTCCGGCCGAGCTGGGGTGGATGCAGGACAAGGTCGAGCAGGTGGCCTTCAGCCGGGCCGAGGTGCTCGCGCTGTGGGCCAAGGCGGTGCGCAAGCTGCGCGACGCTGGCATCGTGGGCGTCAGCACGGACACGGCGCTCGAGACCGCATACGCGGCAGGCCGGATCGGTGCCGTGGCGCTCCTGGGCAGCCGCCACCTCCGCGTCCGTGCCAAGCAGGGGCACCACGAGCTTACGTTCGCCGCCGTCGCGGCCCTGGGGCTCCCGGGCCTCGGCGATCTGCAGATGACCTCGGCCGAAGTGCGCGCGGACCGCCGGGACGCCGACTACGCGCCCGAGGAGGCGACCGCGGCGCAGGTCGCCCACGCCACCGCGTGGGCGAAGGCGACGCTCCCCCCGATGCGGGCGGCGCTGGTCGCCGGGGATGCGGTGCTGGCGGCGCGGCTCGACCCCGTCCCGTAGGTCCCGCCACGTGGGCCTCGCCGGCCTCGCGCTCCGTCTCTCGGCACGGCGGCCCAGTCAGCGGCGAGCGGCGCGAGCAGGCACCAGGTTGCCGTCCCTGCGCGCCGTGTGTCCCGCCGTGTGTCCCGCCGTGTGTCCCGCCGTGTGTCCCGCCGTGTGTCCCGCCGTGTGTCCCGCCGTGTGTCCCGCCGTGTGTCCCGCCGTGTGTCCTGCCGCGGCCGCCCCGTCGCCCGGTCCCCACGGCCGAACGCCGCGACCGGCGGCAGAGCGGGACGTTCACACGGACTCGCCGTCAACCCCGGGTGGGCCGCCGGCCTCCGGGTCGCGCCGGCGGAGCGCGGCCACCGCCTCGAGCAGCCCGGCGACACGATCCGCGTCGGCCTGGGTGCCGTCCCACAGGCGCCGCCCCCGCGGCCGGTCGCGACCCGGAGACGCATGCTGTGCTCGGCACACCGGTCGCTGTACCACGCGGCCGCCGCGGGGACGCACCGAGCAGCCCAGGGTGCGGCGCGTGCAGCCACCGTGAGGCAGCCTCCGGACAACCGGCGAAGACCGCAGCCGAAGACCGCAGCCGAAGACCGCAGCCGAAGACCGCAGCCGCGAGGCCGGGCAGTGCCAGCGTGCGGTCCTTCGCCGCGCCCGGCGGGGGAGGTTGGACGGCTCGGACGCATGGTGGAGGGGGCCTATGCCCACGGGTCTCGGCGGCGGTCACGCCCGTGTCACGCGATGCCCCCGCCTCGCCACGGCGCGCCGATCTCCCACAGGTGGATGGGAACGCCGGTACGATGCCAGTGGCGGCGGCGCGCCGCGTCGAGCGGCCGCGAACAGCCGTCGTCGGGTCATGAGGAAAGGGGTTGCAGGATGCAGCGGCACCCTGTCACCCATCACGCGCACGTCGACACACGGCCAGATTCGCTTGACAGCTGCCGGCGTCCGGGGCAGGTTTCGGCGGGACGGCTGTTGCTTGGATACACGTATCGATCCCTCGCGGCCGACCCGGCCGGATGCACGAGGCCTTCGATCCCCGTTGGGACGACGAGATGAGCGACGACACCACCGCGCCAGCCGAACCGCAGAGACACGACCCCGCGAAGGTCTCGACGCTGCGGCGCCGGCCGCGCCCGGCTGGTGTGCTGGACCCGATCACAGCACTCGCGCTGCAGCGGATCCGTGAGGCGCACCCGCACGCGCGCTTGCTCGCGCTGACGGGCTGGACCATGGCTGAGCTCGCGAAGCGCGTGGAGCCGCCGGTGTCCCGATCCCGCCTCGCGGACGTGTTCGCCCAGGCGGAGGCGTACGGTCGGATGTCCCAGGCGTGGGCGGATCGCCTGGCCCGCGCCGTCGGCGTGGAAGCGCCGGCGGTCCTGGAGCTCTTTGGCGTGGTTGAGCCCTCGCGGAACGGCCGCCCCCGCGTGCGGAGGAGCGCATGACCCGCGGACGCGTGTCCGACACGCACCCCACGGGCTCGGACCGGCCGCCGCGGACGCCAGCGGCTACGCGTGGCGCCGCCTCCGGGCCGGCCGTCCCGGTCGGCGTGATCGCGGGGTCGCAACTGGCGCTCCTGGGTCAGGGCGGGCGCCTCAGCGCACCGAGGCCCGCGGCCCCGAGCGCGCCGGCGACCCTGCCCCGCCGCCCCGCGCTCCCGACGCGTACCGACTCGTTCGACGCGTTATTCGTTCCGGCCGACGCCCTCGTGTCGCCGGTGCCGGTGGCGTTTCACCTGTTGGAGTTGGTCCGGCCGCTGCTCTACCCCGACCCGACGGCGGTCCGATCCGAGTACACGGTCCGGTATCCGAACGGCCTGGGCATCAACGTCGAGTTGCACGGGAATACCAAGCTCGGCCTGCTCGCACTCTTCGACCTCGACGTGTATTTCGCCACGCGCGTAATCGCCGCCGACCGCGGCCGCGGGCGCGACGAGGTGCTCTCGGGCGTGAGCCTGCGCGAGATCGGCCGCGTCCTCGGGGTGCCCGCGTCGCAGCAGAATGGGGAGTTCCTCCGCGACGTCATGGCCAGCCTGGACCGGCTGAGTGGGTTCCGGCTCGCGACGGACTTCGACTTCGCGCAGGTGCAGCGCGCCGTGGAGGCGAGCGCCGGGCGCGCCCGGCCATTCCTGCCGGAGGCGCTGCCGCGCCGCGTGCGGCCCAAGCGCCACTGGCACTTCCTCCTGCAGGTCGGGTTGGACGAGGCGGTCGACGCGAACAGCGACGGCACCCGGGACGTGGTCGGCGGCATCCGTTTCGACCCCGTCTGGCTCGACTCGGTCGCGGGCGGCGCGACGGCCTGGGTGGACTTCGCCCTCTACCGGGCGCTCAGCGACCGCTACGCCAAGCTCCTGTACCAGACCGCGCTGGTCCGCATCCTCCGCCACCCGATGTGGAGCGCGCACGAGCCCTGGGAGGTGTCGATCAATGACCTCCTGCGCGCGTGGGGTGTCGCCGACGTGCGCACGCGCACCCGGCGCTTCGTGGCGGACAAGCTCCCGATGCTCCAGGAGAAGGGGGTGTTCGGGGCGTGGCGGGAGGTGCCCGGGCGCGGTGACGGGCACCGGGTGGTCCTGGAACCCGGGGAGCGGCTGCTCGCCGCCCGCACGTATACCGGCGTCCGGGCAGAGGAGCGGCCCGAGCTCGCGCGGCTCGTCTGGGCCCTGCAGCACGGCCCGTGGCGGTTCTCGCTGGCGGAGGCCCGTTACTGGGCCGAGGCGAACCCGCGCGTCGCCCTCCGGGTGCTGCAGCGCGCGGTGTACCTCTGCGACGTCGGCTGGGAGCCCAAGTCCAGCTGGAGCGGCTGGGTGAAAGACGCCCTGAAGGAGGGCTACGAGTTCGAGTTCGACGCGCGCTACGCCGCGTGGCTTGACGCGCGCCTGCGGGGGTATCCCCTGCCGGCGTTCGTCGACCCGCGCCGGCTGACCCGCGGCGACGCCGAGCAGCTGGGCCTGACCGGACGCCCCGCGGCCGCGCCGCCCTCCCCGGCGGCGTTCCAGCCCGTGTCCGACGCGGGGTCCGACGCGGGGTCGGAGGCCGTGTCCGACGACGCGCTTGCGCCAACGGAGGAGCCGGAGGTTTTCGAGCCCACCCTGTGGGGACGCGTGCGGGCGCGGCTCGCCGCCGAACTCGATCCGCGGGTCTATCGGACCTGGTTGCAGGCGCTACGCTGCGGCGACGACGTGGACGCGGAGCGTGGGGACCTCCAGCTCGAGGCGCCGGACGGCTTCTCGGCCGAGTGGATCGGGAAGAAGTTCGCCGACCGGATCGCGGTCCTCGCCGCGGAACTCGGCGGCGCGCCGGTGCGCGTCGTCGTCGGCAGCCCGGCCGGAGGACCCGTCATCCGGCGGGCGGCTGGTGGTGAGGAGGGTCCTGGGTAGATAGAGAAGAGTACAACTCATCACCAACCCACCTACGTCAGGGGGGAGCCGGGGTCCGGGAGGACCGTCCGGCTCCCCCCTGCCACTTTTACCCAGGGCCGCTGCGGTTTCCCAGGCGTGGCGGCGTTGTCCACACCGGCCAACCAGCCCCGGGCGATTCGGCCACTCGCCCCCGCGCCATCCGCGGCCATCCGACCCCGCGGCCGAGCGCCGCGCGGCCAATCAGCCACCCGACCCCGCAGCTGGGTCAAACGAGGCGCGAGCGGCGCCACCCATGCCGCTCGGACCCGCCCGCAGTGGCCGCGCGAGGGCAGCCGGCGACCGAAGCGGTCGCGCGGGACGCCGGGCAGGGGAGCACCGCTGCGGGGTGGCGTGGCTGATTGGCGTCTGCATCCCCGGCGCGCCTGGACAAGGCACGCCCGTGGACAGCGGCTGCTCGTCGAGGGCTGGCTGAGCGGACAGCGGCACGAGACTATTATCCTGCTACAAGCCAATCGGTTACGCAGTAAAGGCGCCGGCGTTCCTTGCATGAGTGGACAGCGGTGCGCTATTCTTGCGGCGGTGCGGCCGGCCGGCGTGGACAGGTGCGGGGTCGGGTGGCCGAAAGCCGTCGTGCCTGCCGGTCGCCGGAATGTGCGGGGCCGGATGGCTGCGCGATGCAGGGGTGGGTGGCCGTTCGGATCGGGACCCACCGGCCGCCGGTTGCCGGACTTCGCTGGTTCGTCACAGTGCTCTCCCACGGTCGACCAGGAGCTTTCCTCGATGCGGCACAGATGAGGCGGACTGTCACGGCCATCCGCCTGCTCCAGCCGGTTCGCGTACGGTCGGCCGGCACCGTGGGCGCCGGATCCGCGTGAGCCGGTGAGCGAGCGGCGCCGGCTCCGCATGCCGCTTCGGCCCGCGCTTCCGCTCGAAGAGCGCGGGCGGGGGGACGCCGCGCGGGTGCTGCCGCTCGGCGGGGTCGCGTCGCTTGCCGTGTCCCCGGACGTCGTCCGGGCGAAGCTCGGCGCGTGGGTGGGCCTGCTGCCGGTGGAGGAGCGGCCCGACCTCGACGCCACGTCGCGGGAGGTGGTGCTCTTGCTCGGCGCCCTGGTCGAGGCCGGGACGGCGGCGCTCGGGGCCGACGCGCTGCCGCCGTGGGAGCGGGGCGTCCCGGTGCCCCGCGAACCCCTGGACCTCCAGCAGCGCGCCGCGCTGTCGCGCGACGCCGTGCGCCGGGCGACCGACCGCGCCATCTCCGCCGAACTGCTCGATCTCGAGCGCCGCGTGGGCGACGAGCTCGTGGTCCGCCTCCGTCCGGACGTCTTTGCGGACGCGCCCGTGGTGGCGGCCGTGGACTGGGGCACCGTGCGGCGGGCCCTCGGCACGCAGGTCTCGCCGGTCGCGCTGCTCCTCGTCCGCGAGATCGCGCGGCGGACGACGCCCGAGCGCCGGGCCCAGGGCGAGGTCGTGCCCATCAGCCTGCGTGAGTTCGGCGCGGCGACGGGCGCCAGCAAGGGGACGATCCAGAAGGCGCTCGCCGCGCTGAACGCCACCGCCCTGGTCGAGAGTCGCACCCGCGACCGGGTCGATTCGTGGCACCGCCTCCTGCCGCCCGCGTTCGGCGTGCTGCCGGCGCCGGTCCGTACCCCGGAACCCGCGGATGCTGGCTCCGTAGGCGACACGCCCGTCGCCGCCGCTTCTGCGACCGCGCTCCCGAGTGGAAGCGGAGGCCGTGCGAGCCCCGCGCGCGACGCGTCCTCGGCCCCGCTCGAGCGTCCCCGAGTCGATGCGAGCGTGCACGACCGACGTGTGCCGTCCGCGCCGGCGCTCACCAGTCGTCCTGCACACCGGCCGCCGCCGTTGGCGACGGGCGATGCGGTCACGGTGTACGAGGTCAGCGGGATCGCGTGGCCCTTGCCGGCCGGCGTCCAGCCTCGGCTCGAGCGCGGCGCGGATGGCGTCCCGATGCGGCGAATCGGGAACGTGCGGATCCCCCTGCGCGGGCCGGCCGAGACCGCCGCGCTGCCGGTTGTCGAGATCGACGGGGTGCGGTGGGAACTGCTCCCCGACGCGAGGCCGCAGTTGGAGCGGGAGCCCGACGGGAGCTTCTGGTACCGCATTGACGCCGAGCGCTGGCCCTTCCGCCCGCAGTAGACCCAGTGCGGGAAGGGCAAGTCGCTGACCTGGTGTGACGTTACGCATCCACGCCGGATGTCTCGTCGGCCGGAGGCACCCGCATCCGAGTCCCCCCGCCCGTACCCCCTCCGATCTGTCGGACGCGGAGTGGGCGCTCCTCGCACCGTTTCCGCCCTGGCCGGAGGCGACTGGCCGGCCGCGGAAGTGACCGGACCGCCTAATCGCCGACGCCACCTCCTCGACCATGACGCCCTCGCCTACTCAACGACGTGGTCTCGTCCGACGGGCGCCCGGCGGGGCGAGGTCCCACCCCACCGGCATTCCGCCCCCACGGGCGCGATGCTCGGCGACCGCCGCGGTCACCAGATCCGCCGCCCAGGGGGGAACATCGTCGGGCTGGACGACCTCGGTCAGGCGGCCCTGGTACAGGCGGAAGAGGGCAGGCGCGGTCGCCACGGTGCGCGTGACGGGGTCGACCTCGGCACTGTTGTCGAACACGGCAAGGCTCCGCAGGCCGGGCAAGAGCCGGCGGAGGTTCTGCGCGCTCCGCACGTAGCGCTCGCGGATCTTCGCCTCCGGGATGTCGGGCCGCCCCGCGCCACGCGGGCCCGCACACGCGCGATATGGCGCTCGGCACTGTCGAGGCCCACGTACCAGAGGTCCACGGGGCGGCCGAGGCCGGTGGCACGCTGGAGTTCCCGCGTGATCGTCTCCCCGCCGAGCGTGGTCTCGAAGGCGAATGCGCCGCCCATGTCCGCGGCCTGGCGAAGCCGGTCATACCCGATCCGCCACGCCCGAGCGTTGGCCTCCAGCGGCGAGAACGAGGGCGCGTCGGCGATCAGCGCTTGAGCGGCCTCGTCCGGGTTGAAGTAGTCGAGGCCCGCCTGCCGAAAGGTCGCACCGGGCACGCTGCTCTTGCCGGCCCCGTTCACGCCGGCGAACACCCGGATGGGCTCCCCCGCCCCTGGGGCAGGCAGCCCGTCTGCCGGGCGAGAGGTCACCGTCCCGTCCGTGCTGCTGGGCTGGCCCCTCGGGCGGTGTCCCCTCGGGTGGTGTCCCCTCGGGTGGTGTCCCCTCCGGCGGCGTCGACCGACCGCACGGCCGCCTCGGCGCGGGCCTCGGGCGTGAAGAGGGCATGGACGTCATGCCCCGACATGCGCGCGTTCTGGACCTGCATCGCCGCATACCGGGCCTCAAGATCAGTGCGCGCCCGCGCCTCAGCCTGAGCCTCTGCGGTGGCCTCGTACGCCCGGAGCGCTTGGTACCGCGCCGCCGATACCAGCACCACCCGGTCGTGCTCGGCCGACGTCAGCACGAGATCGTATGGTCCGTCCGCCTGCTCGACGAGCCGGACGAGCGGCTGGGTCGACGCGTCGAGCGGGAGACGGCGGACCCGGTGCGTAGGCATGGACTCCGCCGGCGCATTCGGCCGTTCGGCGGCAGCCTCCGCCCCCACGAGTGCTTCGACCATCACGTCTCGCATACCGGACACGCTTCCTCCTGCGTACGGGTTCCGACCGGCGCGAGCCTCCGTGGCGTGCCGGCAATACCCCAAGTCGATACTACCCTCGAACACGGCGAGTTGCCCAGCCCGGGCCCGGAGGGGACCCTGCAATCGCCTGAGCAGCTTGCGCCGACAGGGCGGCGCGGCCGGGCAGGTCGAGCTCACGGCGTGATGCCCGAAGGCCCCGGACACCCTGAAGGCCATCGAGCTGCCGCAGCGTGTGGTCGCCTTCGCGGGCGCGGGTGGTAAGACCCTCCTGATCGGCGTATCGGACCAGGCCGATTTGCCCAGCGTTGAACGGCCGGTGCGACACGAGTACAGCTGGGACATCGGCGCCGACCTCAGGGGCCGGCGTGGTGCGTCAGACGCTGATGTGAGCGAGTGGCTGCTCACGGCGGTCCGGCCCTGCGTGTCGGTGCGGTTCGGCAGATGCGGCGTCTGGCCATCAGGCCACGGCGTCCCCGCGGTCCTGGGGGGCACACCATGGCGCGGGGAGTTGCGTGCCGTCGGGCACGCCGGCTCCGCCGCCGTGATTACGGGCAGGCCAGCGCCGCCGACTTTCGGTCACCGAAAATGCCGGGGGGTACCTACCGACGGCGGACGGCGGCGTGGGCGGCGACGCTGGCGCCAGGATGCGGGTGCCCGCACGCGGGTGCAGTCGGTCTCACCGCACCACTGCCCAGCCGCCGGCGTCCGCGGGGCCCGGTGGCGCAGGACCTGAAAGTCAGCCGCTCCGTCGCGCCGATGGGTCACCCGATGGCTCACAGACCGGGCCGTGCTGCGTCGGGCCATTACGCCTACTGATCTCCGTGGACGTCGTCGTGGCGGTGGTCGTGGCGGTCGTCGCCGGCGCGCCGCCTGGGAGGCTCCTGGCGCCGCTCGGGTCCCTCGCGGCGCTCGTCTCGGGCTCTGCGGTCGACGGGGGCGCCGTCGGCGCGGACCGTGCGGCGTACGGTCAGCACGAACACCGAGCCGACGCCTAGCGTGCTCTCGACCGTGAGGTCGCCCCGCATCCCGCGCGCGAGATCCCGGCTGATGGCCAGGCCGAGTCCTGTACCCTCGTAGCGCCGCGCCCGCCCAGTGTCCGTCTGGACGAAGGGCTCGAAGATCCGGGCCGCCTCCTGGGGGGCGATGCCGATCCCGGTGTCGATCACCCGCACCGTGAGGTGATCGCCGGGCGTGGCGTCGGCGATCTGGTCAGACCCCGCGTCGTCCACCTCGATCCGGATGCGTCCCTGTGCCGTGAACTTCACCGCGTTGGAGAGCAGGTTGAGGAGGACCTGCCGGAGCCGCTCCGGGTCCGCCCAGACCTGCACCGCCGCGGGCGGCGCGGCGACGTCGAGCGCGAGCCCCTTGTTGGCCGCCTGCGTCATGACCATCGAGGCGGCATCCCGGATCGCCTCCGCGAGCGAGACGGGCTGTAGGCGGTAGTCGATCCGGCCGCTCTCCAGGCGGGCGAGGTCGAGGACGTCGTTGATGAGCCCCAGCAGGTGGCGCTGCGCGCGCTCGACGCGCGCGAGCGCGTCCCGCTGCGCGCCGGTCACGGCGCCGTGCACCCCCATCTCGATGAGCTGCACGTGCCCGCTGATGGCGTTCAGTGGCGTGCGGAACTCGTGCGACATGGTGGCCAAGAAGTGCGACTTCGCTGTGTTGGCTCGCTCCGCGTCGGCGCGCGCCGTCTCGGCCGCGACGCGGGCGGCGTCCGCGTCGCGCAGCAGCTGGTCCCGCTCCTGCTCGGCCTCACGGCGCGCCGTCACGTCGCGTAGCCAGAGCGTGAACGACCCCTCCGGTCCGGGGACCAGGCGGACGTCGAACCAGGTCCCGAGTGCGGCGCAGAACGCCTCGAACGTCTGGGCGGTGCCGGAGGCCCCGGCGGCGCGCAGTCGCGCCTCGTGCGCGGTGCCCGCCAGTCCGGCGACGGCTTCCCAGAGCACCCGTCCCTCGGTCGCCGAGGGGTCGCGGTCCAGGCGACGGAGCAGGGCCGCGCCCGCTGGGTTCAGGTAACGGCAGCGCCACTCCGCATCGAGCACCGCCACCACGTCCGGCACCGTCTCGAGCACGGCACGGAGCCGCGCCTCGCCGACGGCCGTCGCCGCGGCCGCCTGAGCCGCCGCTTCCGCCGCCGCTTGATCGGCGAACCGGCGCCGCTCCAGCGCCCGCGCGTCCCGCTGCCGCCGGTGGAGCTCCACGAACGCCTCGACCTTGGCCCGGAGCACGTCCGCGTCGAACGGCTTGGCGACGTAGTCGACGGCGCCGGACTGGTACGCCATCGTGATGCGCCGCCGGTCCTCGTCGAGGGCCGTGACGAAGATGACCGGAACGTGCTCCGTCTTCCGCCGCGCCCGGATCATACGCGCGGTCTGCGGACCGTCGGTGCCCGGCATGTCGACGTCGAGGAGGGCCACCGCCAACCGGTCGCCTTCCGCGAGCGCGTGGCGGAGCGCTTCCTCGGCCGAGTGCGCCCGCAGCAGTCGGACCCCGGCGGCCGCGGCGAGCGGAGCCAGGGTGACTTCCAGCGCCAGGAGGTTCTCCGCTCGATCATCGACCAGGAGCACGGCGGGCGGCACGGCATCGGCGGCTGCCGTGGCGGCTGCCTCCCGCGCGCGCTCGACTGGCAGGGGCCGGGGGCGGCGCGCTCCAGCCCGACCATGGCTGAGGGGGACGGTCCGGGGCGGCGTCACGGGGGGGAACGGCGGGGCGTGAGGCGCCGCGCCGCGGACACAGGTCCGCCGCGAGAAGAACGACGCGGGCGCTTTACGATGCCTAAAGGTGACGCGCGCGGCAAGCCGCCGGGATGCTGGTGCCCGGCGCCCCGTCCGGCGCCGTCCACCGCGCCACCTGCCGGGTCGTGCGCCGCGGCGTCACCGCCGGGCCCAGTCCGCCCCGGCGGGACACGCGATGCGCTGGCGCGACCAGCTGCGGGGGCGCCCGCACACCCGCTTTCGGTGACCGAAAGCGGGACGAGATCGGTGGCTCGTCGTTCCACCGTGGCGGGTGGTCCGACCGTGTTCCGAGCGCGGCCGACTCCGACGTGCCGGATCTCCGGGCTCTTGGCGGTCGAGCGGCCGAAGGGTTCGCCGGAGCGCGGCGGTCACCTCAGCGCGTCGGAGGCCCCGCCCTTCGGGGCGGGCGGTTGAGCGCGCAGCGCCCAACGCCGCTGCGGTTGCGTCCCGCGGTCCGTATCGACCGTAGATGAGCCGGCCGGCCACGCCCAACGCCGCCACCCCCGCCACCTCCGCGGCCACGCCGCCGTTCCGGGACCGCACGTACACGGTCGACGCGACGTGCGCCCCGCCGCGCGTGTTGGTTCGCGGGGGCCGCGCGCTGACGCTGGGAGCACCGCGGGCGAGGAGCACCGCGGGCGAGGAGCACCGCGGCGGTGTACCTGGGGGCTGCCGGGCAGTCGGCCAGGATCGCGCCCGCCGGCGAAGGCCCCGGGAGCCCCCGCGCTGCACGGCGGGCGGCCGTCAGTCCGCCAGGTCCGCCTCAATCTCCGCGGCCGACACCGGAATCGGAGCGAGCGCGCGATCCCGCCCGGGGGCGCCCGGTCCGGCGCCCGGCCCGGCGCCCGGCCCGGCGCCCGGCCGAGCGTCGAGGATGCCGCGCGGGCGTGGGGGCTGATGTCCGGCCGTCCGCTCCGCGAGGAACTCCGCCATCCGCGCGCGGTGCGCCGACAGCGTGGCGCCGACCCGGGCGTCGAGTTGTCGGAGCGACAACTCCCAGCCCAACAGCGGGACACGCCCGGGGACCGCGTCGTCGCTCGGCGCCGCGGCGCCTTCGGCCCGCGCGGCTCCCTCCGCTCGCTCGGCTCCCAGGGACGGGGCGCCGCCGCGGGACACCGGGCGGGGAGCCGCCACGAGTCGCCGGAGGCGCTCGATGACCGCGGCCGTTGACGACCGCACGAACGCCTCGTACGCGGCGAGGACGCCCGCCGGGTCCTGCCGCGCGGCGCCCTCGTCCCATGGGAAGACGAAGTCCGCGTGCCAGGCGGCGTGCCGCGCGGTTGCCTCTGCCGGGGACAGGGGGAGCGGATCGAGCGGCGCCTGGTCGGGCGGGGTCGGCACGGGCGCGCGCCAGACGACGACCGAGGCGCCCAGGTCCCGCCGCCGCAGCGCCGGGTGGGACGCCGCCAGCGCGGTCAGCGCGCGTCGGATCGCTGCCGCGTCGCGCTCGCGGCTGACCGCGGCCTGCGCGGCCTTGAAAGTCACGTGCGGGACGCGCAGGGCGGCCCGCTCGTCCGGCCCGAGCGGGCGGAGGGCGTGTCCCAGGCGGCACAGGATCGACACGTACCCGGCGCTCTTCCGGTACTGGCGCGCGATGTCCGCCTGGGACAGCGCGCCCCCCCGCTCGAGCTCCGCATACATCAGGGCCGCGTCGACCACGTGGACCCCGCCGCGCGCGGCCGCCGCCGTCGGGCGCGGGGCCCCCGTGGGGCGTCCCGTGGGGCGTCCCGTGGGGCGTCCCGTGGGGCGTCCCGTGGGGCGGCGGGTGCCCCTCTGGGCACCAGGATCGGCGGCCTGGCCGGCGGCCGCCGGTCGGCTGTGGCGCGACGGGGGGGACGACATGGGGATCGGGGGGCGCGACGCGTGACGGGAGTCCAACCATCGCCCGCGGCGCCCCGTCCCGGGTGCGACGGACGCTTGCTCGATAAAACTGCCGCGGTGCCAGACGCCGCGGGCCGCGGGGCGCGACCGGTCGTCGGGCGGCAACCCTGCAACTGCCCAGCGCACCGGCACTTGCGCGGCCAGCGCGGTGTCAGGGCCAGGCGGTCAGTGGAGGGCAGCCGGGTGGGTGCCGGATTTTGCCGGCGTTTACCCGGTAAAGCAAGGGCGGCTCCCGCCCAAGGTATCGAGAATGCCGTTTTTCGATACCTTGCCGCCAGGAAGGGTGTGGAGTAGCCTCCGGGGCCATGTCGACCCCCCTGTCCCATGCGGTGACCCCGCGGCGGCTGCCCACGCCGGTGCCCACGCCGGTGCCCACGCCGGTGCCCACGCGTGTGTCCGCACCCACACCTGCGCCCGGTCCGAGCGCCGAACGGGAGCCCCCGCTCCCCGGCCCGGCACCGCGCGGGGCGTTTCCCCGTGCGCCGCACGCCGAGGTCGCCCGCGTCGCCACGCCCCTGGCCGTCCCGGACTGGCGCTCCGCCGCACCGCAGACGGCCGAGCTGACGGCCGCGTTCTTCGCGCGGTTCGCGGGCACGACGCTCCGCACCTACGAGAGCAAGCTCGCGGCGTATGCCCGGTGGCTCGGGGTCGCGCTGCCCGAGCTGCCCGGCGTCTTTCTCGAACGCGGGGGGACGCCGTCACACCTCAGCGTCCAGGCGTGGAAGGCATACCTGCGGGACGAGCGCCGCCTCGCACCGTCCACCATCAACGGGCACCTCGCGGCGATCCACGCGGTCGTCGCGTTCCTGCGCGAGGCGGGGCTCTGCGACTGGCGCCTGCAGCTCCGGTACGAGAAGGCGCGCGGGTATCGAGACACCCGGGGCCCGGGGCTCAAGGCCCTCCGGCGCGTCCTAGCTGCGGCGGCGGCGGCCGAGGATCCCGCCCGGGCCGCGCGTGACGTCGCCATCGTTCGGCTCCTCACCGATCTGGGCCTGCGGCGCGGGGAGCTGGTGGCGCTCGACCTCGCGCACGTGGAGCTCGGCGATTCGGGCATGCCGGCGGCGGTGCACGTCCAGGGGAAGGGACACACAGACCGCGAGCCCCTCACCCTGCCGCCGAAGACCGCGGCCGCGCTGGCGGCCTGGCTCGCGCACCATCCGACCGCCGCCAGCGCCGGCGCGCGTACCGCGAGCACCGACGCGGTTCGCGCCGCTCCACTCTTCACCGCGCTGGACCCGGGGGCCGGGCGGCTTGGGCGTCGTGGGCAGCCGCGCGAGCTCGGGGCGCGTCTGACCGGGCTCGGCGTGGCGAAGCTGCTAGCGGCGCTGGCGCGTCGAGCGGGGGTGAAGGGTACGGTCCGCCCGCATGGCGTCCGCCACACGGCGATCACGGCCCTGCTCGACGCCGGGCTCCCCCTCCGCGACGTGCAGCGTTTCAGTCGTCACGCGGATGTCCGCACGCTGGCGGTCTACGACGACAATCGTCAGAACATCGCGGGCCGCGTCGCCGTGACGATGAGCGAGCTCATCTGAGACCCGGTTGAGACCCGATCCACGACAGGTCCGCGCGTCGCCCTTTCGGTGACCGAAAGTGCTGGTGGCTCGACACGGAGTACGCCTCGCATGGCGGCTTCCTGTCGCGGAAGGAGGCAGACGCTTATTCTTTCGTCGTTTCGGCGTTTACCGAGCACGCCCGTACTCACGAACCGCGCGAGGCGTCTGCCCGCGGTGCCAGCGCAGACCCCTCCGATGCCCGATGCCCCCTGTTGCTTGCGGCGCGCCCGCCCCGTTCGAGCGCATGACTTCATGCTGACCTCATGCGGACGCTGACCATCGTCGGGGCGAAGGGCGGCACGGCGAAGACCACGACCGTGCTGAATCTGGCGGCCGCCCTCGCCGCCGCGGGGTACCGCGTCGGCGTCGCGGACTGCGACCCGCAGAGCACCGCCACGCTGGGCATGCGGCGCCCGCCCGTCGCCGACCCGCTGCGGACCGCCCCCGCCGCCGTCGAGAGCGCGGGCTGGCCGGACGGCTGCCTCCTGCTCGCGGGCGGCCGCACGCTCATCTCGGCGACTCGTGCCGAGGTCCGGAACCACCTCGCCCGACGGGAGCTGCGCGACCAGCTCGACATCCTGCTGGTCGACACCGCGCCCGCGGTGAGCGAGAGCGTCCTCGCGGCGCTCGACGTCGCTGACCTCGTCGTCGTGCCATTCAAGCCCGAGCCCTACTCCCTGCCGGGCCTGACGGACATGCTCTCGACGGCCCGGCACGTCAAAGCGGGCGCGCGGCTCCGCGCCCTCGCAACCATGGTGCAGGAGCGGCGTGGCGCGACGGCGCGCACGCTCGCCAAGGTCGAGAGACAGTTCCCCGGCACGCTCTACCGCACGCAGGTGCCCGACGACGCCGCCGTCGTCAACGCCAGCGAGAAGTACCTGAGCGTCGTCGCCCACACGCCGCGCAGCCGCGCCGCCAGCGCGTACCAGGCGGTGAGCGCCGAGATCGCGGGCGATCTCGGGCTGAAGCGACCGAAGAAGACGACCACCACCGCCGCGTCTGCGGCCGCGTCTGCGGCCGCGCCGTAGGAGCGCCCCGTGAGTCCCAAGACGCCGACCCCCGCCAAGGGCCGTGCCGCCTCTCGGTCGTCCGCGAGCGCCACGGCTGCCGCCAAGACGGTCGAGGCCACGCCGGCAATCGAGGGCGCGCCGCTGAAGGTGGGCCGCGCGAAGCGCAAGTTCGCGGATGCCGACGATGGGTTCGACCCGTTCGCGGTCGGCAGCAACGTCGCCGACTACCTCGGCCAGTTGGACCCGAGCGGCGAGGCGGCGAAGCCCGACACGCACGTGCCGCTCGCCGACATCCGGCCGTTCCCCGGGCAGCCGCGCCGGCACTTCGACGCGACCGCCATCGAGGACCTGGCGGCGAGCATCGAGCGCGAGGGGCTGATCAACCCACTGACGGTGCGGCCCGCGCCGTCCGGCGGCGGGTACGAGCTGATCGCCGGCGAGCGCCGCTTCCGCGCGCTCTCCCGACTCGCGGCGCGCACCGAGACGCCGGCGATGATGGTGCCGGTGGTGGTCAAGGCGGTGAGCGACCTCCAGGCGCGCGCGATCACCGCGCGCGAGAACCTGGACCGCGAGGATCTCTCGAAGTGGGAGACCGCGCTGGCGTACCGGAACGTCGCCGAGGTGCTCCGTGAGGAGCGCGGCGAGGACCCGGGGTACGAGGTGCTCTCGGACTACATCGGCCGCGCCATCGGCGTGGTGCACGAGTACATGACCATCGCGCACCGCGTGGACGAGGCGCTGCTGACCCGGGCCGGGTTCGCGGATGCCGAGGGACGCCCGGACTACGGACGGATCGCGCGCCTCAGCAAAAGCGTGCTGCTGAAGGCCGCGAAGGCGGCGTCGGATGACACCCGCGTGGCGCTCCTCGCGCGCGAGGCCGACCGCCTGCGGCAGGTGGCGGCGGACCCCACGCCGGCTCGCCGGAAGGCCGGCGTCCTCGACTCGCAGCAGGTGCTGGCGGACCGGTATTACGAGGAGGGCGGCTTCCGGATCAACCTCCCCGGGGCGCTGAAGAAGGTCTCGCCCCAGGACGCGGCGAAGTACCTCGACGCCATGCTGCCCGCCATCAGCTGCCTGGTCGACCGCGCGATGGCGGAGGAGCCGGGGCACGTCTTCGCGCGTCCGGCCGGTCGGGGATACGTGGTCTACGTGCCGACGGTCGAGGGGGAGCGTCCGGACGCCGTGGTCCGCGCCGCCGCGCAATGGCTCGCGGCGCACGTAGGGGGTCCAGTGCCGGAGGCGGTCGGCCCCACCCCGGCAGGCACCGCCGATCCGACGGGTGCACCCGATCCGGAGACGGGGGCAGCGACG
Organism: Roseisolibacter agri; assembly: GCF_030159095.1. Taxonomy (NCBI): domain Bacteria; kingdom Pseudomonadati; phylum Gemmatimonadota; class Gemmatimonadia; order Gemmatimonadales; family Gemmatimonadaceae; genus Roseisolibacter; species Roseisolibacter agri. The sequence goes on along the minus strand of NZ_BRXS01000008.1, from coordinate 132,300 downwards.
ACTGACCGGAGTGTGCCGAATCGGAGTGCGTCGCGCGCGACGGCACCGCGGCGGGGCGGGTGATCGGCACGCCCGGGCCGCGGCCAGTCACGCGGTGTTAGGTAGCGCGCCCGGATCCGAGCGACTGGGCCGCCGGCGCCGAGCGGCCGAGCGACGGCAGCCACCCGAACCGCCGACGCACGGGCTCGCGGACGTGCACGAGCGTGAACGTGTCGTAGCCGTTGTAGATCGTCTCCGCCACCATGCGCTGCCGCTCGCGCCGGAGGTCCGTGAGGTCGAACTCCTCTTCCACGATGGGTGCGCCGCCCGGGTTCACGACCGCCGCCGGCGCCGACGTCGGGGGGAACACGGCGTCGAACAGGCGGTCGCCGAACTGCCGCAGGTACGCCCCGTTTGCCACGCCGTAGCACAGGCGGATCTGCTGGCGGCCCGCGCTTGTCCGCTCGGGACTGCCGACCACCAACGCGGCCGGGAGGTCCTGCTCGGCGACGTAGTGACGGGCGGTGGCGTTGAGTGATGTCCCGTAGCGCGCCGCGAGCGCGGCGAGATCCTTCGCCTCGAGTCGACGCCCGCGCTGCCAGCGCGCGAGATCGTCGACCTGGAAGAGGCTCAGGGCGGCGAACCGGTTGGCCTCCGCCTCGAACACGCGGCGCACGTCGGGCTGCAGCGCCCACTCGGGCGTGATGACGAAGAGCGCGTTGTGCCACTCGAGGACGTCGTGTGCCACCTCGTGGTGGTACAGGAACGTGCGGCGGTGGGGGTGCAGCGTCGCGTCGACGTAGACGTGTCGGGCCTGGAGGTCCAGAATCCCCCGCACCCGCCCCCTGATCCGGTGCAGCGCCCGCCGGATCGCGCGCGGGAGGAAGCGGTTGGTGTCGAGCGCCTCTCGCTCCTCCGTGGTGAGACCGCGGTAGTCGAGGAGGCGGTCCAGCGGCGTCGGCGGATCGTAGACGTCACACGCGTCCAGCATCCGCCGGACCGCCGCGCGGATCTCGTCGTCGGTCTGCTCGAGGAGCGCGCCGCAACTCCGGAGGCGCACCGGCTACGCGCCGCCCGCCGCCGACGCGCGAGTGCGCGCGGCATTGCACGTCCCCCGAGCGCGCGTGCGGGGCACCGCCACGCGCGCCGTCGTCCCTGCGCTCACCCGTGTCGTCACCCGCGGTCGGGGGTGTCGGGACCACGACGGCTCGCCCGGCTCCGGGGCGCTCGGTCGCCGGCGGCGCGCTCGCCTCGCGGCGTCTCGCTCGCGGACGGTCGGGCGGCCGCGGCGCCTGGGGCAGCGGCCGACGGACCGGGAGCCGCCTGGCGCCGAGCCCGCAGGAACTCCGCGTACCGTTCGATGTCGGCGACGTCCTCCGGCGCCAGCCCATCCGCGGAGAGCGCGATGCCGGACGCCGGCGGCGGGGTGGGGCGGCCGGGGAGGCCCGCCGAGCGGGTGATGCGGGACGCGCCGGCCCCGCCGTGGTGGGCCCCGGAGGCGGGCGTGCTGGGGTTCGGCACGAAGTACCCGGCCAAACGCATGAGCTCCGCGTAGTCGAGGCGGTAGGCCTGTGCGAGGTGGTACAGGTGGTTCGGCGAGGGCTGCTTGACGCTGTCCGACTCGAGGAGGCTCAGGTAGCCGTTCGAGACCTTCCCCTCGGTCGCGCGCTCCACGTCGCGCAGCGAGAGCCCGCGCGCTTCGCGCGCGGAGCGTAGCATCTGCCCGAGTGATGGCATAGGGTGAGTGGTAGGAGGGGCGCTTTACTTGAGAAGCAGAGAGAACCTAGCGACGAGGTGCTTCGGGCGTCAAGCGAGCAGGTGCCGGCATGGCAATCACTTAGCGCGTGCGTGCTCGGCCGCTTGACACGCAAAGCGGCCGCTTTAGATTTCAAGCACATCCTCGGTCGTCCTCGGCCGGCTCTTCTCTTCTTGCGAACCCTCGTATGTCGACGCTCCAGCAGCCCCACTCCCCCCCTGGTGGCCCGAAGAAGTCGGCGGTCACCGTCATCTACAACGGCGTGTCGACGGAGGTCGACGCGCAGCCGCAGGCCGCCGTGCAGGCGCTGCTCAACCACGCGCTGCACGCGTTCGGCCTGCAGGGCCAGCCGAACTTCGCGCTCTTCACCGACGCGAACGTGCAGCTCGACCCGAACCGGTCGCTCCGCGACCAGGGCGTGCCCGACGGGGCGACGCTCATCCTCCGCCCCCTGCAGGTCCGCGCGGGCGGTTCCACCGGTCGTCCCACGTCGGGGCGCCTCCTGTGAGCCACCGTCCCAGTGTGTCGCCCGCCGGCATGGCGGGCGGCCCTGGGCCGGTGGGCCCAGTCCTCCCTGCGCATCTCGCGGCGCAGCCGCCGGCGGTCGCCGCGCGGTCGCCCCGTCCGGTCCCCGGGTTCGACGCCGACGCCGCGGTCCGCGTCCCCAAACGTGTGTTCCAGGAGACGTTCGACATCCTTCGCCGCTGCGGCGGCAACTGCCGCGAGTGCGCCGTGCTCTGGGTCGTCTCCTGGGACTCGCCCGACACGGTCACTCGCGTCGTGCACCCCACCCACCGCGCACGCGCCGCCGAGGTCGAGATCGATCCGGCGTGGCTGACCGGATTCTTCGTCGAGCTCGCGCAGCGCGGCGAGGGGATCCGCGCGCAGGTACACAGCCACCCGGGTCGCGCGTTCCACAGCGCGACGGACGACGCCTGGCCCGCGATTCACACCCCGGGTTTCCTGTCGCTCGTCGTTCCGCGATTCGCGCAGGGACCCGCGGGGCTCATCCACACCTACCTCGCGCAGATCACGTCAGGCGGCGGCTGGCGGTCGCTGCCGCCGGCCGATTACCTGGAGGTGCGCCCATGACGCCCGACATGCCCGTCATCCCACCGGGGGCGCTGCCGGGCGCGCCGCAGGGCGTCGGACGCGCCAGCGCTGGCGCTGGTGGTGTTGGTGGCGCCGAGGTGGCGCTCGACCGCACGGTCGTGTTGATGCGCGACCACGTGGGCTCGGCGGCACCGGACCGCGCGCTGGTCGACGCGCTGCTCGGCGTGCGCGTCCTGCTCGTGGCGGACCGCGCGAACTTGGCGACGGCCGCGGGCCAGACCGCACTCGTCACCACCGGCCTCCTCGCCGCCCGCTCGGGCGCGCAGCTCGTGTTCGACCTGCCGGACGTGCCGCGCCGTGGCGCCCAACCGCCACTGACGGGCGACCGGCTCCTCGGCGCGCTGCTCGAGACGACGGCGGACCTCGTTCCCGGGCAGACGGCGCTGGAGGGGCTGCCGGGCGGCGTCGACGCCGACGTGGCCGTACTGATCGGCGACACGCCGTGGGTCCCGGGCCGCCACCGCGCCGCGCTCGCTATCCGGCTGTCGGGGGACGCGTGGACCGGCGCCATCGCGCCGGCGGCGATGGGCGGCACTCGCTGGCGCGACGAGGCCTCCCCGTTCGGCGCGCTCGCGGCCGGCGGGCTCGCGGCCGGTGAGGCGTTCAAGGCCGCCATGCGGACGCTCGCTCCGGCCGCCCTCGCTCCGGCGGTCTTCCCGCGCTTCTTCGCGCCCGTCGCATCGGCGTCGGTCGCGCTCGCGCCGCCGGGGACGCCCGCGCCGTCGCCCCTGCTGGGGGCGGTGGACTTCGTGAGCGGGGGGGCGATTACCCAGGCCGCGCTCTTCGCGCTCGCACGGATCGCGGACGTGCGCGCCACCGCGCGGGTGATTGAACCGGACGTGAACGACCTGACGAACGTGAACCGGTACGCGCTCCTGCGGCGTTCGCGCGTCGGCCTGCGGAAGGTAGACGACCTCGCGGCGCAGGCTGCGGCGGAGACGCTGGGCGGGATCACCGTCACGCCCGTGCCGCTGCGCTACGACGAGACGACGGAGGCCGTGCTCGCGCCGCTGGCGCCGGCGGTGCTGGTCGGCGTCGACCACATCCCCACCCGTTGGGCCGTGCAGCGGGCCGTGCAGCGGGCCGTGCAGCGGGCCGTGCAGCGGACGCGCCCGTCGTGGCTCGGCGTCGGCGCCACCGACCACTACCTCGCGGTCGCCTCCTTCCACCGCCACGGTACCGCCTGCGCCGGCTGCCTGCATCCGACCGACGCGGCGGGCGGCGGCGTGCTGCCTACGCTCGCCGTGGTGTCGCACTGGGCGGGGCTCTGGCTGGCGGCGCTCTTCGCGCGGTATGCGGCGGGCGTGCCGGCGCCGCTGTCGGCGCAGAGCGTCTTCAGCGCGATGCTGCAGCCGGACTCCTCGGGTGCCGTGTGGGCGGCACCGGTGCCGCACCACGACGACTGCCCCGTGCGCTGTCGCGCGGAGAGCGCGTGAGGCCGATCAGGCCGGTCGTGCGTGCCGCTCTGGAGCCCACGAGGCGCTGCCGGCCCATCCGGCGCGCACGGCGTCCACCCGGACGTGGACGAGTGTCACGCGTCGCGTTGCTGCCTCGTCCACCCGCCCGGTATGTTGCTCGTACCATGACAGCCGCTCCCCACCCCGAGCGCGTGGACGAGACGACGGCCTTGCCGCCGGAACTCGTCCACCTCGCCCGCCTTGCCCTTGCCGGCCGCCGCCAGGACGTCGAAGCCGTGGTGCGCCGGATCGCCCACCGATACCGCGTGTCCGCGCCGGCGATTGCCGGCGAACTCGCCCAACTTCTCCGGGACCTCCCGAGCCCGAGTTCCCCTGTGCGCGGCGGGGCCGTCGCGGCGGTGCCCGTCGACACGGACTCCCGCCTGGACCTGCTGCGCGTCGAGCCGGTGCCGGTCCTCGACCACGAGCCCCTCTGGGCGCCGCCCGTGCGTGCCGCCCTCGAGCAGCTCGTGCGCGAGCGCCAGGAAGCCGCCGCCCTCGACGCGGCGGGGCTCACGCCAACGCGCACGGCGGTGTTCTCGGGGCCGCCGGGTGTGGGCAAGACCCTCGCGGCGCGCTGGGTCGCGCGCGCGCTCGGCCGACCGCTGCTCATCCTGGACCTCGCCGCGGTGATGAGCAGCTACCTCGGTCGCACGGGGGCCAACCTGCGGCACGTGCTCGACTACGCGAAGGGGGTCCGCGGCGTGCTGCTCCTCGACGAGATCGACGCGCTCGCTAAGCGGCGGGACGACGCGCAGGAGATCGGGGAGCTCAAGCGGCTCGTCACCGTGCTGTTGCAGGAGGTCGACGACTGGCCGCCGAGCGGGCTGCTGCTCGCGGCGACGAACCACCCCGACCTCCTCGACCCGGCGGCGTGGCGTCGATTCGACGTGCGCGTCGAGTTCCCGATGCCGACCACGCGCCAGGTGCACGCGCTGGTGCAGCGCGCCGCCGAGGCGGCCGGCCTCGCGTCCGGCGCGCTCGTGGACGCGCTCGCCCTCACGTTCGCCGGCGCGTCGTTCTCCGACATCGAGCGCGATCTCCTGCGCGCGCGTCGCGGCGCCGTCGTCGCCGGCGAGCCATTCGCGCGGCACGCCGTGCGCCTGGTGCAGGAGCACGCGGGAGCGCTCGCGCGGGCGGACCGTCAGCGGCTGGCGGGGGCGCTGCGGTCGTCCGGCCTCTCGCAGCGTCAGGTGAACGAGCTGACCGGCGTGAGCCGGGACACGCTCCGCAAGCTCGAGCGCACGCCAACCACCCCCGACGCGGTGTCCCCGTCGGCTCCACGCCCGGTCCGCGCACGCGGCACCGACCGCCCGGAGGGGCTGGCGGCGCGCGGCGGGACTGCCACCGCTCCCCCCAGCCTGCCGCCCAGCGCCCCCGCGAGTCGGCCGCCCCGGCGGTCGGCAGTCACGCGCGGCGCGCCACGGCTCCCGTAGGGTCTTGTAGCTCCTGGAGGCCCAGACCCGCGCCGGCGGCCGTTCGCGAGGTCTTCGCGGCCTGTATCGCGCTCCATCGTCCCCCCGTTCTTCTTGCCCGCGCCCGCCCATGCCGGACCGCCAACGCCCGGACCGTCCAGAGCGTCTCAACTTCCTGCTCGGCTTCGGCGAGCGCTTGGTCGAACCCATCGCGGCGCCGCGGAGCGTGCCGACGAAGCGGCACCCGTACACGTTCGCCGAAGCGCGCGCCCGCCTCGCCCCGCAGGCGCAGGCGGCGGCGCGCGCGCTCGACGCGCTGCCGGAGCGCCTGTGCCCGGGGGACGAAGCGGTCGCCCTGCTGACGCTGCACCCGGCATACATCGCCAAGAGCTTCTACCCCTCGCGGCTGTTGCGGAGTGCCGGCCTGGACCCGCTCGGCGGGCGCGCCCGGACGATCACCCCGGAGCGCCACACGCGGGCGGGGGCGGCTGCGCCGGAGACCACGTCGGAGCTCTTCGTGGCGGGGCCGCGCGTCCACTTCCGCGCGCTCGCGCGCGCGCTCGGCGAGTGGACCGAGGACACGCCGGGTGCCGACGACTTGGTGAAGATCGAGGAGATCCGCGTCCAGCCCGCCGCGGAGCGGGTGCAGCCCCTCCGGTCCGCCGCCGACATGCCGCTCCTCGAGGTCGTCGTGCACGCGCGCGCGGGCGGGGACGGCGACGGCATCCTGCAGGCGTTCACCCGATTCCTCGCGGGGCTCGACGCGCAGCCACAACTGGACGAGCGACTCTACGCCGAGGGGCTGTGCTTCCTGCCCGTGCGCGTACCGCGCGTCAACGTGCCGGCCGTCGCGGACTTCACGTTCGTGCGGGTGATCCGGGAGATGCCCACGCTGCGTCGGATCGACGTGTCCGGTGTTGCGCCGGCGGACAGGGACGGACCCGACGGGGACGGACCCAACGGGACTGGGCGCGGTGGCGCGCGTGGCGCGGTGCGGGGGAGTGGGGTTCCCCCGCGCGGGGCTGCGCGGGGGGGCACTCCGCGGGGCACGAGCGGGGGCTCGGCGGCGCGCGCGGGGGCTCGCCCGCTGGTCGGTCCGGTGCCGGAGTTGCCCGCCGCCCCCGCGCACGACTCAGGGGTCCAGGTGGCCGTGTTCGACGGCGGCGTGCCGGCGCGCGGCCCGCTCGCGCGATGGGTGCGGGAAGTCGTCCCACCCGGCACCGCCGAGCCCGCGCCCGACCTGGTGCGTCACGGGCTCGGGGTGACGTCCGCCCTGCTCTTCGGCTCCCTGCGGCCGGGCGAGGCGGCGGCCGTCCCATTCGCCACGGTCGACCACGTCCGCGTGCTGGACGTCCACACGGCGCAGGACAACCAGACCCAGTTCTTTCCCGTGCTCCGGCGGATCCGGGACACCCTGCTCGCGCGCGACTACCAGTTCATCAACCTGAGCCTCGGACCCGACCTCCCGGTCGATGACAACGAGGTGCACGCGTGGACGGCCGTGCTGGACCCGCTCTTCGCGGCCAAGGAGATCCTGGCCACGGTCGCGGCGGGGAACAACGGCACGCTCGACCGGGCCGCGGGGCTCGCGCGGATCTGTCCGCCGGCCGACGCGGTCAACGCCCTCACGGTCGGGGCGTGCGGGTCGACCACACCCCAGTGGGCGCGGGCGCCCTACAGCTCGGTAGGGCCCGGGCGGCGGCCCGGCGTCGTGAAGCCGGACGTGCTGGCGTTCGGCGGCAGCGCCGAGGAGCCCTTCTACCTGCTCGCGCCGGGCGCCCAGGTGGGGGCGTCCGCGCTCCACGCCGACGCTGGCACGAGCTACGCGGCGCCGCTCGCCCTGCGCACGGCGCTCGGGATGCGGGCGCTCTTCGGCCCTGTGCTGCGGCCCGTGGCGATCAAGGCGCTGCTGGTGCACGCGGCGGAGCCGGTGTGCGCCGATCCCACGCTCGAGCAGCGCGCGGAGTGCGGATGGGGGCGGCTGCCGGCGGTCCTCGACGAGTTCGTGCTCTGCGACGACCACACCGCCCGGGTCGTGTATCAGGGGCAGCTCGAGCCCGGGTCGTGGGTGCGGATGCGCATCCCGGTGCCGGCACCCCCCATCGCCGGGCTGGTGACGGTGAGTGCGACCTTCTGCTTCGCGGCGGCCACGGACCCGCATGACCCGGTGAACTACACGCGCAGCGGGCTCGAGGTGCGGTTCCGCCCGGACGCCGACCGGCGCGAAGACGAGCAGCAACGCGACGCGGACACCGAGCCGTTCTTCCAGCCCCGGGCGTTCTACCTCTCGGAGCGGGAGCTCCGGCGGGACGCGCACAAGTGGGAGACGACGCTCCACCGCACGCGGCGGCTCCGCGGTACGCGGCTCCGCGACCCGGTCTTCGACGTGCACTACAACGCGCGCGTCGGCGGGCGCAACGCGCCGAGTCTCTCGCGGAACATCCCGTACGCGCTGGTGATCACCGTGCGCGCCCCGAGCGAGCCGCGCTTCTACGACCGGGTCCGGCAGCGCTATCGCACGGTGCTAGAGCCGCTCCGTCCGGTGACGCAGATCCCGCTGCGCCTCGGCGCGTAGCGCGCGGCTGCCGTCGGCTGCCGTCGACTACGGGCGCCTCGGCTGGGGGCGCGGGCCTGCCCTACGCGCGGGCTGGTGGCGGTGTCGTTGCGGTGCCTTGGGCCCGGCGCGTAGGCGCACCACGTCTCTCCTGATGCGTCCGCTTGTGCGATAAAGCAGAAGCGGTTTTGTGCTTGATGTTCTGAGCGATATTGGCTATATATATAACCATTATCGCCGATACTCGCCGACAAGTGCTATCATGCTGTCCTTTGGTCATACCTCTCCCGATGAGCTGTCCGGCATCCTGGCGCAACGCGTCCGGGCACGACGGCTCGAGCACGCCTGGAGCCGGGAGGAGTTGAGCGCCCGGTCCGGCGTCGCGCTCGCGACCCTGCGCAAGTTCGAGGAGACGGGCAGTATTTCACTCGGCCGACTGTTGCGGCTGCTCGACGCGCTCGGCGCGCTCGACGAGATGGCGCGCGTCCTCGCGCCGGCCAATCCGACGCGCGGAGTCGGCGCGTTTGAGGCGTTCGAGGCCGCGGTCCCGCGGCAGCGCGGCCGCACGACGCGGCCGCCCCGGCAGCCCTAACCTCGGGTGGAGCGTATCGTGAGCGCCGCGCGCAGCGCGCCCCACCGGATAGCCTGCGTGGCCCGGCCGCCCGCCGTGGCGGCGACCCGTGCCGCTGGATCCCAACCGCCGCAGCTGCGGCAGCTGCCGCAGACGGGACGAGCGCCCGACCGGCCTCCGCGGCCGACTGAGGGGGGGCCGTGCCGCGGCGGTCGCTGAGGCCTCCAGGGCGTACGCCCGGGGGGGGCGCGGCGGCCGCCGGCGCGCGGTCACGCGACCTCACGCTGCACGTCTTCCTCGCCGACCGGCCGGGGTCGCTGCTCGTCGGCCAGCTTGCCCAGCGCGGCCACGAGATCGCGTTCCGCTACGACCCGACGTTCGTCGCCACTGGCCTCGATCTCTCCCCTCTGGGCCTGCCGCGACGGCTCGACTGGCTGCAGGAGCGCTCCCGCGTCTTCGACGGGCTGCACGGCGTGTTCGCCGACTCGCTCCCCGACGGGTGGGGGCTGCGACTGATGGACCGCGAGTTCGCGCGCCTCGGGATCGAGCCGGCCACCGTGACACCCGTCGAGCGCCTCCGCTTCGTCGGCGCGCGCGCGATGGGGGCCCTCGTATACCAGCCGGCTCTGGGCCCCGACGCGGACCCGTCCCCCCTCGACCTCGACGCACTCGCGGACCAGGCCGAGCGTCTCTACGAGGGCAGCCCCGAAGACGTGCTCCCCGAGTTGCTTGCGGCGGGCGGCTCGCCGGCGGGCGCCCGGCCGAAGGTCCTCGTGGCGTACAACGCCGACACGGGCGCCATGCGTTCGGGCGCCGAGGACGTCCCCGCCGGGTACCGGCACTACCTCGTCAAGTTTCCGACGCGCGAGGACGGTGAGGACATCGGAGCGCTGGAGATGGCGTACGCGGCGATGGCGCGCGACGCCGGCCTCGACATGCCGCCGACGCGGCTCTTCACGACGCGTGCGGGGAGGCGCTGCTTCGGCGTCGAGCGGTTCGACCGGGTGCCCGTCGGCGCCGAGCCGGCGGGCGCCGGGGGCGGGCCCGTCGCGCACGAACGGCGCCATGTCCATACGCTCGGCGGGCTCCTGCACGCCAGCCATCGGGAGTTCGGCTGCACGTACGGCGAGTACCTCCGGTCGACGGCCGCGCTCACGCGCGACCGGCGCGAAGTGCTCGAGGCGTTCCGGCGCATGGTGTTCAACGTGGCCGCCTCGAACCGCGACGATCACGTGAAGAACTTCGCGTTCCTCCTCGGCCCCGACGGCGCCTGGCGCCTGAGTCCCGCGTACGACCTCGTGTACGCGGCGGGTCCCGGCGGCGAGCACTCCATGATGGTCGGGACCGAGGGGCGGCGCCCCACCTATCGCAACCTGCTGGAGGTGGCCGAACCTGCCGGCATCACTGCGGCGGAGACTGGGGAAATCGTTACGGCCGTCGTGGACGCGGTGCGGCGGTGGCCCGAGCGTGCGCGAGAGTTCGGCGTCACACGCGCGACGGCGGCCCGGGTCGGCGCGGCGGTCGCCGCGAGCAGTGCGGCCGCGCTGGAAGGGCGCCCCGTCGTGGCGGGCGGAGTCGGCGTGGGAGACACCACCGAAGCCGCTGCAGCCGACGCTCGTGTCCCGAACGCCGGCCCCGTCGACGACCCCTCCCCGCCGTCGAAGCGCGCCCGCTCGCGCGCTCCCCGGCGCGCCAACTGACCCGGCATCGGGGAGCTGGGCACGCAAGGAACCGTGTCGTCGCAGGGCCGTCGCCGTGTCACCGCCGGCCGTCGGTCCACACGCGCGCCCGCAGGTGCGACTCCCACCAGCGGGCGTAGAACGGCGCGAGCGCGTCCGCCAGTTCACGGGCCGCGCGCGCGGAGGTGACGTCGGCGCCTGCGGCGGCCCCGCGCGTGACGGCATGTAACGCCGCGAACACCTGCCGGGCAGTCGCCGAAGCCGCGGCCGGCGCGGTCCCGGCCAGCGTCAGGCCCGCGCGGGAGAGGTCGGGCGCTCCGAGTGCGTGGAGGAACGACGGCTCCGCCGTCCTGGGAATCCACCCGCGCGTCACCCAGCCGGCGAGCAGCGCCCGCAGCCGACCGACGGCCGCCGGATCCACGTCGCGGGACCACTCCGCCGGCTCGCTCAGGGTGGGAACGCACGCGGCCAGCTGCTCGAAGTCATCGCGGATGCTCTCCCAGCGCGGTGGTAGCGTCGGCGTCGGCTGGGACACGTGCGGCGAACGACGCACCGTTATGGGCACGACGCGTGACCGGTGCCAGGGGAGACGGGGCGCCTTGTGCATGCTCTCGCGCTGCACGAACAGCTCGCGCGCGTCGGCCCACCGCATGACGTGCGGGATCAGGGTGTCCCGCAACCAGGCCTGCGTCTCGGCGACGGTCCACACGTGCCCCGCCCGCAGGTCGTCTTCGAGCGACGCGCGGTCGTGCTCCGGCGGGTGCCAGCAGAGGTGCACGTCGGGGTCGTCAGTGGCGTCGAGCACGCTCCCGCCGGCCTCGGGCGCCACCCGGGCGCGCAGCGCGCGCGGGGCGTGGCCGGCCGACGTGAACACGCCGAAGCCGCGGCTGCCCATGACCGTCCACGTCTCACCGGCGGGCCCCCGCTGCTCCTCGCCCGCCTCGGCGAATGCGTTGATAGCACGCCAGAGGGAGCGTTGCACCGTGAGGAGGCGACACGTGCCCGCCGCGCCGACCGCGGCGCCGGCGCTGTGCAGCACATCCAGTTCGAGGCGCCGCATCGCGCGCACGTACCGGTGCGCTACCGTGTCGAGGGCGGCACACACGCGCGCCGCGTGATCGCGCCGGATCTGCAGCCAGGCGCTGGGCAGGCGGAGCGTGACGGGGCCGGCGCCCTGCGCGAGCAGCAGGGGACGACGGCCCCGGTCGAGCGGCGTCTCGCGCCCGGCCAGCACGGTCTCGACCACGTCGCCGTGGTCGAACGTGCTCTGGTACTCCCCCATGCCGGCCGCCGCCACGAGCAGCAGGGCCGAGCCGCGGAACCGCTGTGGGCTGGGGAGGAAGCAGTCGAGGTACACGTCCTCGAGCCACACGCGCACGTGATCCTCCCCGAGTAGGTCCGTGCGGATCGGCCAGGGCATGCGCGCGGAGAACGGCCTGCCGGGCGGCGCATGGTGGAGCCGTGCGACGCGGCGCGCCCGCTCCTCGCGATCCTGCAGGATGAGCTGCTGCACCTGCTCCTGAACGCGCGCCGCGTGTGCCGCCGCCACGTCGAGCCCGTGCCGGATCACGGCCTCCCAGACACCCGTCGTGCGGTTGCCCTTCGCGTTGTTGAACCGGCGGGTCGTCGGCACGCGGTTCTCGAAGGACTCGAGGTCGAACGTCTCCGGGAGGTTGAAACGGTGGCGCACGGCGCGGAGCTCGTCCGGGCGACGCCCGAGCTCCTGCGGGATCACGTGATCGATCTCGAAGGCCATGCTGCGCGGCCCGCCGCCGAGCGTGTCCCCCTGGTAGGCGCACTGCCCGCCGTACGCATGCCAGAACGCCTCGCGGTGGAGGTCGCGCCGGGAGTCGGTCGGCGAAGGGGACGCCTGCGTCTGCGCGTCGCGCCGTCGCGGCCCTCGGGAGGCGGGCGCCGCGGACGCCGCGGGCGCGGCGCCTCCCACCGGTGGTGGCGCGGACGTCCGACCCTTTCTCGGCGGCGGTCCTCCCTGTGCGGTCATGAGGGCGCGGAACGGGTTGATCTGACTGGCGGCGTCGGGGCGCGACCTGCCCGCCGGGAACCGGCGGCCAGCCGGACCCGCCGCACCTGGGCAGGACGTGGGGGCGTCCGGCGCGGCCGCCCCGGTACGTCAGCGCGCGTTCGGCTCACACACGACGCGACGCCCGCCGCGCCGGTGGGGCGTCCGACGCTCCACGGCCCCCGCTGGTGGAGCCGCAGCCGGCGTCGCGCCGCTGGAGGATGCGAGTAGACAGTCCGTTGAGGCGACCGGTGCACGGCGCGCGCACGAGCCCGCGCGCACGAGCCCGCGCGCACGAGCCCGCGCGCACGAGCCCGCGCGCACGAGCCCGCGCGCACGAGCCCGCGCGCACGAGCCCGCGCGTGCGACCGCTGTCGTCGGCGCTCGCGCGGGCGAAGCTCAGCGCGTCCAGAGGGCGGCGGGTCGCGCGAGGGCCCACGCGCTGTCCGACCAGAACGCGATGCGCCGGTCGGAGAAGTCGCCGTGTCGCGCCGGGCGCCGGAACACCCGGGAGCCCCGGTCCAGCGTGTCGCGCACGCCGAACGCCTTCAAGACGACGCGGTCGCGCACCGCGGCCGGGAACACGTGCTCCGCGAGGATCAAGTTCGGCCACTTGCCCGCCGTGCGGTCGAGCGGCGTCTCCGGCGCGGTGAGGTAGTCGTCGATCCACTCCAGCAGGCTGCCGCGTGGCACGACGTCGAGGTACTTTGGCTGCCACTCCCCGGCGTCCGCGTACGGGTGCAGCATCCCGTGGAAGAACACCGTGCGGGGGTGCCGCTCCAGGAACGGGACGACCGCCGCCTCCACTTCCGCGACGCTGGCAGCCGCCGCCATGTAGCGGATCGTGTCGACCGGCAGCGCCGGGAACGCCTGTAGGACGCGATTCAGCGCGATGACGCCCATGCTGTGGCCGACGAGCACCAGGCGGCGGGCGCGCCGCCGCGCGGGTGGCACGGAGTCGGCGCCTTGCGCGGCGATGAGGGCGGCCAGCGAGTCGAAGAGCACGTACGCGGCGCCCGTCGGCTGCCGGTAACGGCGCGCGGCCCGGGGCGTGGCCTGCAACTCGACCGGCGCGCGGAACATCGTCTGCGTGCGGCGGCGCATCTCGGCCCACGCTCCCGTGCCGAAGCCGTCGACGACAGGCCCCACCACGAGCTTCGGAACGAACGTCACCACCCCGGTCAGGTCGCGGGCCACCGTCTGGCCGACCGTCAGGTTGTAGTCGCCCAACCCGATCTCCAGCGGGTCCGGCGGGACCCCGGCCGCCGCGGGACCGAGCGCCACACGCGCCTGCGCCTCCGCAACGAGGCGCTCCTCCTTCGCGCGCTCCGCGCGGCGGAACTTGTCGATGCCCGGGATCGGGCAGAACTGGTTGCCCGGGAGGCGGGCGTTCGCCTCGCGCTTGAGCCGTCGGGTGAGCGTCCGGCAGTAGTCGCCCGACTGGTGTAGCCAGCCGAGTGGTGCCCGAGCAACCGTGCGCCCGAGGTCGGCCACGATCACGAACGGCGCGGTGAGGAGACCCAGGATAGGCCCATCGTCCTCGCCCTGCCGCATCCGGAACAGGTGCGAGCGGAGGGTCGACCCGGCAGAGGCGTTCCAGTTGAGGAACACCGGGTAGTACCCGGCGCTGTCCATCGCCGGCCCGAGCTGCTCCGCGTGTTCGTAGCCGCCCTTGTGGGAGACCAGGCCTCCGTGCACGAAGACGAGAATCGCGTCGTGCGGGCTCGCGCGGATGGAGTCCATGAGGACGCGGAGCTGTGCACGATACGCGGTGTCCCCCAACGGCCGGCCGGCGGGGCGCCCGCGGCCCGCGGCGGTCGCCGGGTCGAGCCCCTGGAGCGCGCGCCCGTCGGGGTGGACGAACACCGCGTGGTCGTTCACGCGGTAGCCCGTCGGGCGGAGCGCACACCCCGTCGTGCCCGCGATGAGCGTCGTGAGGACTGCCGTCGCGGCCGCGACGGCGTGGCGAATAGGGCGAGTGCTGGATCGGGCCGGCGCGAAGCGCCTCAGGTGTGCCGCGGCCATGGCGTCCCCACGCGTCGGAGGCCTTACGTCGCGCCGTCAGGCGCCCGGTCGCGACGTCGCGACCAGGCCGCCCCGCGGGCGACGGGCGAATAGGCGCCCGGGATGAGGAAACGTCCAGCCCCTGCGTGGCACTGGGACGCGGTGGCTCGGCGTGGTGGCTCGGCGTGGTGGCTCGGCGTGGTGGCTCGGCGCGGTGGGCGCGCCTCCATGACTACAGTCCGACCTTCGCCGCCGCGTTCTGCCGGAAGACCGTCGCGTGCCGGATGTAGCGCCGCAGCGTTTCCTCGCGCTTGTGATCGCTCTGCCGCATGATGTCGTGCGTGGGCACGCCCGCGGCGGCGGCGGAGGTGATGAATCCGGCGCGGAGCGAGTGCCCCGCGTAGCGGCGCGGATCGAACGTCTCGGCCAACCCCCACTGCCCGCGCTGCAGCGCGACCCGGCGCGCCGCCTCGACCGAGCGCTTCACCACCAGCGCGACCGCGCGGTCCGACAGCCGCCGCGGCTGCACCCGACCGTGGCGTGTCACCTCGCGGAAGACGGGGCCGTCCGCGATGCCGGCCGCCTCGAGCCAGCGCGTGAGCGCGCTCACGGGGCACGTCTCGGCGTGCACGCCGAACGGGATGCCCTTCTCGATCCCCTCGCCCTCCTGGTCGGTCTTCGACCGGGGCGTCGCGATCACCAGGCCGTCGCGGTGCCGCGCCAGGTGGGCGACGTCGAGCGCGACGAGCTCGGACCGGCGGTAGCAGCCCGCGAAGCCGACGAGGAGCAGCGCGCGGTCGCGGAGGTCGAGGAGCCGCTCGGTGCCGAGGGGCTCCAGCAGCGCGCGGAGCTCCTCGGTGACGGTCGGCGCCTTCGCGGCGGGCTGCGTGCCGTGCGTCCGCCGGATGCCGCTCCACACGTCCCGGAGGTCGCGCTGGCGGCTGTCGAAGTCCAGCCCGGCCTCCCGGTGCACGTGCTGGATGGCGGAGAGCCGGCGCCGCAGCGTCGACACCTTCAGCTGCTCGGGCCCGGGGCCGGCGTGTGCGCTCAGGTACCGCGCCACGAGGCGCGGGTCCGCCGGCAGCGGAGACGCCCCGTATCGCGCACACCACGCCGCGAAGTGCACCCAGTCCGCCCGATAGGCGCGGCGCGTGTTCTCCGCACGCGCGCGCGCGGCGTAGTCCGCGGTGGCGGCTTCGATGTCCGCCACGTTCCGGGCGCTCGCCGACGCCGGGCGTCCCGCGCCGGCCCACACGGGGAGCGGCGGCGGGACCTGCGGCGGGACCTGCGGCCCGACGTCAGCGGCGGCCGGCGTCGGTGCGTCCGGCTCCGCAGACGTCCGCGCGCCGCGACCGGAGTGCAACGGGTCCGACGGCGTGTCCGACATCGTGAGGGAGGGCGAAAGGGTGGTGGCGCAGCCGCGGGCGGTCAGGCGACCCCGTGTCGGGCGAACAGCCGGGCGAAAAAGGAGCCGACCACGTCGTCGAGCCGCCCGGCCTGCAGCTCGTAGCCGCCGAAGCGGTACACCTCGTAGCCATCGAGCCGCAGGTCGCGGTCCGCGCTGACCATCCGCGCGTACTGCGCGGGGCTCGCCGCCGCGCCCGCGTCGGCGCCGACGGCGTAGTGCTGCTGCCCGTCAAGTTCCAGTACGACGCGCACCTGCCCGGGCAGGAGTAGCAGGAAGTCCATGCGCTGGCGTGGGAGTGGCAGGGCGTCGCCGTCCGTGGCGGCTGGCCGCGGCGCGGCCGCCGCGAGGCGCACCCGTTCGTGCACGCTCTTCGGGTCGTAGTGGAGGTACACCTGCGGCACGAGCGCCGGTAGCCGGTCCCCGAGCCGTGCGCGACAGGCCTTGAAGTAGTGCTCGAAGAACGGACGCTCGATCCCCGCGTCGAGGGACGCCCGCAGGCGTCGGTACAACGCGCGCTCCGCCTTCGCGTCGTCGGGCGCCTCGTGGGGGGCGTCGTGGGACCGGGCGCCCCACCAGCGGACCAGGTCATGCCACCGAAGGCGTCGGCGGGGATGGGCTGGTCGTAGACCAGGCAGTGCTCCGCATGCCGGACGATGCGGATCTCGTTCTTGATGTCCTCCCCACGGCTGAAGCCGGGGGATTCCTGAGTCTTCAACCAGCGCGCGCGAACGCGACCGGCCGCTCAGCAGGTTCCAGGTTCCCCGCCAGGGCTCGCGCAGCCCCCGGCTCCCCCAGCGGTTTACGTCTCCGCCCATCCGGCGGCGACGGTCCTGCGGTCTCGCATCCGACGGCCGGGCGTAGCCCGAGAGCGACCAGCACGCGCTGGCGCACCACGTGGGCTGCGTTGCCGTCGGCGTGCGCCGCGTGGCCACACCGCTGGCACCGGAACCCCGCTTGGCTCTCGCGGTTCTCCGACGCCGTGTGTCCACAAGCCGCACAGGTCTGACTCGTGTAGGGCGCCGGCGTCGTCGCGACGACCGCGCCGGTCTTTCGGGCCGCCCAGCGTGTCGCCTGGACCGTCGCGCGGAACGCCCCTTCCAGCATCCGCCGGTTGAGCGCCGCCTTGGCTGCGCGGCCGTTGCGGACCCCGCTCCGATCCCTCGGCCGCGCCGTCATGCTCCGCAGGTGGAGCTCCTCGAAGCCGACGACCGCGTGGTCGCGCACCAGGTCCTGCGCGAGCTGCCGGACCTGTTCGCGGCGCTGCGTGGCCACGCGACGCTGCAGGCGCTGCTCGGCCCGGACGCTCCGCCACCAGCCGCGGCTCCCCTTCCGCCGACGGCTGCGCTGCCGCCCGAGGCGCGCGGTCCGCCGGCGCTGCGCGGGCGAGCGCCGGGCGATCTGCACGGCCGCCTGCCCCTCGGCGCCGACCGTGCGCGTCCAGGTCGACACGACGCCGAAGTCGAGCCCCACGGCCGCGCTGTCATCACCGCTCGCGAGCGCCGCCATGCGTGGGTGCTCAGGCACGGGCACGGGAGCCGCGGCGTAGCAGACGCTCACCGTCCAGCGCACACCGTCGTGGGCCACGGTCACATGGCGCAGGGCCCCGAGGTCGGGCGACGAGCGGCGGAGCCGAATCCCACCCGGAACCTTGGCGAGCGTCAGCGTGGTGTCGCTGAGCGTCGCGTGCGGCAGCGGGTAGCGGAGCCCGAGCGGATCACGGCGCTTCTTGAAAACGGGCCACCGCGCCCGTCCGGCGAGCGCGTTCGCCTCGGCCTGCACGTAGGTCTTGAGCGTCTGCTGCTGCGGCACGACCGAGCCTGCGGCGAGCCAGGGCCGGCGGCGGCGCCAGACCGTCAGTCGCCGACAGAGCGCGGGGTAGCTCGTTCGGCAGACGGCGGGCACGGGTCGCCCCGCGGCCTTCGCGGCGACCGCGATGCGGCGCAGCCGGCGGGCGAGCGCCACGGCGCGGTTCCACACCCAACGGCTGCGCCGGATCTCCGCGTAGAGCAGGCGCTGTTGGGCGCACCGCGCATCGAGCGCGAAGCTGCGGCCAGCGAACATCAGCGATGGCTCGAGCGCGTAGGCGAACACCCGCCGAAGCTACGCAGACGCGGTGGCCCGTACAAGCGCCGAAGAGCCAGCGCGACCCGATGCAAGGGCTGCGGCGCCGGGGCTGCCCCCCACCGCGGAAGCCGGGGCTTCCCGCGCGATTTGGTGACGTAGCGCGCCTTGCCGGCGAAGGCCTCCTGTCCGTCGCCGGGCGCCGCGACGGCCTGCAGGCCGACCTCGACGCAGAACGCCGGGACGTCGTAGGCCTTCTCGGCCGCGATCACGTCGATGAGACACGTGCGGAGCACGTCCTCGGGCGATGTCGGACGTCGCGGCCCGGTGGCCCGAGTCGCTGGCAGGTGTACCATGTGGCGTGTGGGGAGCGCTGGGCGTGGCCCGATTCCAGGTGCCGATACTCCGGGGTTATCGGAAGCTGCAACCCAAGCTAGTCGCGCCAGTACCAGCCGCCAACGCGTTCCGCGCGCGTCACGCGCTGGCGGGCGGCACGGCGGGTCGCCGCCCGCCAGACCTGCACCCTCGCGACCTGCACCCTCGCGGGCGCTCGCATTCCAACTCTCGCCGCCCCGTACTTTGCCGTACGCGCGTGGTCGTGCCCGCGCCCGGGCCGCCGCCATGAGAGTGCGACCTGCGACACTGCGGTACCGCCTCCCCCCGCGCCGCCGGCGTCCCCCACCTGGCCACATGACCGAGCATCGCCGACGTCGCCGCTTCTGGCGCCAACCGACCACTGCGCCCTCGGGGCCGACCCTCCAGGCGCTCGGGGACTTCCCGCTCTCATTCGGCCAGCTGCACGACCTCTACGGCGGCTTCACGCCACACTTCGAGCCACATCGCGTCTCGCTCTCCGCCTGGCTCTCCGACCTACGTGAGGAGGCGGACCTCACGGACATCCGCGACGCGCTGGCGACGGCCGAGGACGGGCGCCCGCCGCGGGTACTGCTGCAGCGCCACTTCTACTGGAGTGCGACGTGCGCGATCCGCGCCTTCGACTTGTTCCTCGCGGTGCTCGCGCTCGAACGCCGGGGCCTGTGGTCGTGGGCGCTCACGACCGGGTACTACAGTCGATTTTACCTCGCGAAGGCGCTGACCAATCTCTGGCTCGGCTCGTGGGTGACCACGGAGGTCGTCGCCCCGCGTCCCCACCAATCCCCGGCCGCCGAACGCGAGGACACGGACCTCCGCTACGAGGACCTGCTGGTCTACTAGGGGACCGACGGACCACGGCTGCTGCGCGCCCGTCGGGCGAGTCAGCACCCGCGTGACGCGGTCGTCCCCGTGCCCCTCGCCGCGCGCGGCTCGCACGAGCGGTGGTGGCGCCTCGCCGCCGAACTGCTGCATGCGCGCGACGTGCCCGGGTACGAGCGCTTCGCCTTCGTGTTGACGGACACGGAGTACAGCCTGCAGCGGCGCACTGACGTCAACTACGCAGACGCGTACATGCGAGGCTTCCCGGAACTCGAGTGGTTCGATCACGCGAGTGCCGCGCAGATGCTGACGCATGCGCGCGCCGACCGCCGCCGCGCGGACCGCGACTTCACCGCCGTCGACCGCTACTTCGCCGATGACGACCCCGCATCGGTCGAGCTGGGCGACTTCCACACCGACAGCGCGCAGGTGCTGTGGCTCGGCGCCTTGACGTGGCTCGACACGGTCCGTGCGTTAGGCATTCGACAGACGCTCGTCACGCCTGAGAAGCTGACCGCCCTTGCGGCACGCGTCCTTCGCGAGGACTTCCCCCGCGTGCTGGCCGGGATCGCGTCCGAGCTGCGGCAACGGGACGGGTAGCACGACACGCCGCCCACGGCGGCGCCCACGGCGGCGCCCACGGCGGCGCCCACGGCGGCGCCCACGGCGGCGCCCACGGCGGCGCCCACGGCGGCGCCCACGGCGGCGCCCACGGCGGCGCCCACGGCGGCGCCCACGGCGGCGCCGCCACGCGACCTCGGGGGCCCCTCGGAAGGCGGCGCCCGTTGGGCCAGTGGCCGCCGTAGACGGGCCACGGATCGAGCGCCCACGGGCGCGGCCGCTCGCCACGCGGTGCTCGGCCC
This sequence comes from Roseisolibacter agri, assembly GCF_030159095.1. NCBI lineage: Bacteria > Pseudomonadati > Gemmatimonadota > Gemmatimonadia > Gemmatimonadales > Gemmatimonadaceae > Roseisolibacter > Roseisolibacter agri. Next base: position 112,226 of record NZ_BRXS01000008.1, on the reverse strand, counting down.
GGGCGTCACGGTCCCGCGGCCGCCGCGCTCGGGAGCGGTCACGCCACGCTCCGTCTCATCCCGCTTACAGGCCCGATGGTGGGCGCTCAGCGCGTCGGGGCGCGTATCGCGGGCCAGTTCGGGGTGCCGTGCCGGATGGCAGCGCACGTAGTGTGGGCTGATGCACTCTGGGCCGGACCGCACCTCCGCTGGGCACATGATGCGCCCCGTTCCCCTTCCGACGCACACACGAGTCGGCCCGCCGCGCCGGCGCGGCGGGCCGTCAGCGACTGTGCTTATACATGAGGTCCACCAGCTCGTCGTACATGCTCTCAGCCTCCTCGGACGTACCGCGTAGCGCCGACGACGCGCAGTGCTTGAGGTGGTTGCGCATCAGCTCGCGCCCCACCGCGCGCAGCGCCTCGTGCACGCTCGAGATCTGCGTCATGATGTCGGCGCAGTAGCGGTCCTCCTCGACCATCTTCTGCAGTCCGCGCACCTGCCCCTCGATGCGCCGCAGGCGCTTGAGGTTGCGCGTTTTGGCCTCCGCATCGACGCCGGCCGCCTTTCGGCCGTCGCCGTCGTGGTCCGTGCCGCACCCGCAGCTCGCCGCCTGGGTGAGCTCCGCCGGCTCGCGCGTGGTCTTCGTCGGCATGTTGGTGTCCGCGTCAACTGCCGACCTCGGCCGCGCTCGCCCCATGCGGACGCGCGCCGCGGTCTCCTGCACAATGTTAACATACCCCCAGGGCGTATGCCATCCGACTGGGACGTCCGTGGGCGCCCCCCAGCCAGCGCCCCTGCGCGCCGAGCGTCTCACCGGTGGGGCGGACGGACACCGGACGCGCCGTGCGGCACGCCGTTCGTGCTCGGACGTGCAGCGGGTCTGTGCGGTCCGGTGCGGTGGGATGCGATGCGTCAGTCGACGCGCGCCTGGCGCAAACGCAGGCTGTTCGACACCACGCTCACCGAGCTGAAGGCCATCGCCGCGCTGGCGAGGATGGGGCTCAGCAGCAGCCCGAACGCCGGGTACAGCACGCCCGCGGCGACCGGGATGCCGACGACGTTGTAGACGAACGCCCAGAACAGGTTCTGCTTCATCGTCCGCATGGTGCGGCGCGACAGCTCGACGGCGCGCGCGACGCCGGCCAGGTCGCCGCGCATGAGCACCACGTCGGCCGCCTCCGCCGCCACGTCGGTGCCGCTCCCCACGGCCATCCCCACGTCGGCCTGCGCGAGCGCGGGGGCGTCGTTGATCCCGTCGCCCACCATCGCGACGACGCGCCCCTGCTCCTGGAGGCGCCGCACCTCGGCCACCTTGCCGTCGGGGAGCACCTCGGCCACCACGCGGTCGATCCCGGCCGCGCGCGCCACCGCCTCCGCCGTGCGGCGATTGTCGCCGGTGAGCATCACGACGTCGAGCCCGAGCGCGCGCAGCCGGCGCACGGCCTCGCGCGACGTCTCCTTGATCGGGTCGGCCACCGCGATGACGCCGGCCAGCGCGCCGTCGACGGCGACGTACATCGGCGTCTTCCCCTCGCCGGCGAGGCGCTCCGCGTCGGCGCGCAGCGGCGCGACGTTTATAACCCAGTCGGCCATCAGCCGCTCGTTGCCCACGGCCAGCGCCGTCCCGTCCACGACCCCCGTCGCGCCGCGCCCGGTGTGGGACTCGAACGCCTCCGGCGCCCGGACGGCGTACCCCTGATCCTTCGCGTGCCGGACGATGGCATCCGCGAGCGGGTGCTCGCTCGAGCTCTCGAGCGAGGCGACGAGCGCCAACAGCGCGTCGCGCCCGGCGGCGCTCGCGTGGACGGTGCCCGCCGCCGGCACCACGTCCGTGACGGTCGGGCGCCCCTCAGTCACGGTGCCCGTCTTGTCGAGCACCACGGTGCTGACGTCGCCGGCGCGCTGCAGCGCCTCGCCGCCCTTGATCAGCACCCCGAGCTCGGCGCCCTTTCCGGTCGAGACCATCACCGCGGTGGGCACGGCGAGCCCCATCGCGCACGGGCAGGCGATGATCAGCACCGCGACCGCGGCCGCGAAGGCGCGCACCAGCGCCGCGCCGGCGGGCGTGCCCGTCACGTGCGCCGCCACGAACCACGTCGTGAACGTGACGATGGCGATGCTCAGGACCACGGGGACGAACACCGCGCTGATCCGGTCGGCCAGCGCCTGGATCGGCGCGCGCGAGCCCTGCGCGTCGCGCATCAGCTTCACGATCTGCGCGAGCACGCTGCTGGCGCCGAGCGTCGTGGCGCGGTAGCGGAAGGCGCCGGTGCGGTTGATGGTCCCGCCGATCACGCGGTCGCCGGGCTTCTTCGCCACCGGCAGCGACTCGCCGGTGAGCATGCTCTCGTCGACGGCGCTCTCGCCGCTCACCACCTCACCGTCCACCGGTACGCGCTCGCCGGGGCGCACGAGCACCAGGTCGTCCGCGCGGACCGCCTCCACCGGGAGATCCACCTCGGCCTGCCCGCCGTCGGGGGTGGGGCGCAGCACGCGCGCGGTCTTCGGCTGCAGCGCGGCGAGCGCGCGCAGCGCGGAGGAGGTCTGCCGCTTGGCGCGCGCCTCGAACGCGTTGCCGGTGAGGATCAGCGCGATGATGATGACGACGGCCTCGTAGTACACGTCCGGCGCGAGCCCCGCGGCGCGGAACAGCCCGGGCGCCGCCGTGGCGACGGCCGAGTACAGAAAGGCCGCGCCCGTGCCGACGGCGACCAGCGTGTTCATGTCCGCCGCGTGGTGGCGGAAGGCGGCCCAGGCGCGCGTGTAGAAGTGGCGCCCCGCCCACGCCATCACGCCCAGCGTGACGGCGAGCAGCGCCCACGAAAGGGCGCCCGTCGGGATCGCGTACAGCCACGGCGCCGCGCCGCGCAGCGCCGGGGTGAGCGACTGCATCGCCCAGCGCATGAACGGGTCGGCGACAATGCCTGCGTGCCCGGCCGCGTGATCGCCGGCCATGAGCGGCATGGAGGCGACCATCGCCGCCGCGCCCGCCACGCCGCTCACCACGGCCTTCGTACGCAGCTCGTGGAACTCCTCCTCCTGCGCGCGGTCGCGCGCGGCCTGCTCGTCGACGGCGGAGGCGTCGGGTGGCGGCAGCTCGGCGCCGTAGCCGGTCTTCTGGATCGTCGCGATGAGCGCGTCGGGGGTCACCGCCGCCGGGTCGTACGACACGGTGGCGTTGCCCATCATCAGGTTCACCGCGGCGTCCACGACGCCCGGGGTCTTCTGCAGCGTCCGCTGAACGCGACCCTGGCAGGCCGCGCACGTCATCCCCGTAATCGGGATGACGACCTTCTCGGCGGCGGGCCCTGAGTGCGTGATATTCGCGGTGGTCATGGGAGCGACTCTCTCGGAACGCGGGGGATGTGCCGCGGACTCACTCGGCGACGAGCTTGCCGCGCAGCATGCCCATGCCGCAGGTGAATGCGTAGGTGCCAGGGACGGGGGGCGTCACCTCGACGACGGTCTGCTCATGGGCGGGCAGGTAGCGGCGGATGCCGAAGTCCGCGAAGACCACCTCCTCGGAGCACCCGGAGGTCTCCTGCCGGTCGAACGCGAGGCGCACCGGCCGGCCGGCCTTGACCCGCACGACGGCCGGGGAGTAGCCGCCCTTCACCGTGATGGTGGCCTGCTGCGCCTGCACGGCCCCGCTGCCCGACGTCCCGGTTGACGTCCCGGTTGACGTCCCGGTTGACGTCCCGGTTGACGCCGGGGCGAGGGTCGCGACCGCCCCGACGCGCTCGGCGGCGAAGAAGTACCAGAGCACCCAGCTGACGGCGGACGCGCCGGCGGCGATCACGAGCCAGTCGATGGCGGTCACGGGTGGGCGCCCTTACGCCGACGGCGTGGCGGTACGCGTGCTCGTGAGCGGCGTGGGCACCTCCGCGCGCGGTGCGCAGCAGGCGCAGCCCGCCGTGGCATCCTCGCTCGCGTCCGCCGCGCGCGGGGCGTCGACCGATGCTTCGTACCCCGCGCCCTGCACGGCCGCGAGCGCCGCCTCGGTGGTGGCGGACTCCGTGGTCCCGTCGAGCCGCACGGTAGCCGCACCGATGCGGACGTTCTCGACCTGCAGCCCGGGCACTGTCTCAAGCGCCTGTCGCACGCTCGACACGCAGTGGCCGCACGTCATCCCGGAAATCGCGAGCTTGACCGTCTCCATGGTTCCTCCTGCCGATGCGAGTTGAATACCCCCTGGGGGTAATATAATGTTAGTATGCCCCCTGGGGGTATGCAAGGGCCTGCGCCGACCCCGTGCCCCCGGCGTTGTGTCCCGTGGGTCGTCCTCAGTCGCCACACCACCGGCCCCTGGGCCGCCGCTCGGCCGCCGCTCGGCCGCCGCTCGGCCGCGGCCGAGCGGCGGCCGAGCGATGGCTGAGACCGGGCACGTCAGGGTGGTCGCCGCGGGGTGGGAGCGCGACGGCACGCGGATGCGCGCCCAGCGCGGGTGCAACTCGGCTCGTCCGCGGGCGCCGGAGGGGGAGGGCGGCCGGCTGGTACCGCGATGCCGGCATCAGCAGCGTCAGCGGCCCATCGTGAGCGCGACACGCACCGTGCGCGGCGCGCCCGGCATCAAGTTGTTGTTACTGAACGCCGTGCCCACGTAGTACCGGTCGAACAGGTTCTCGACGTTGACCTGGGCGCCCAGCCGTGGCACGAGCGGCGCGAGCGACACGAATGCCGCGGCGTCCACCCGCGTGAATCCCGGGAGCCGCACCGTGTTGTCGACAGCGGCGTACATCGCGGTCTGGTGCACCACGCCGAGCCCGAGCCCCAGCGGACGCGCGATCTGATAGCGGTTCCACACCGAGACGGCGGCGCGCGGCACCAGCGGCACCGTCGCGCCCGCTCTCGCCGCCGCGGTCGTGCTCGTGAGCGTCGCCCGCTGCCACGCGTACCCGCCGGCGATCTGCCACCCGCGCGTCACGTTGCCCGAGACGCCCACCTCGTAGCCGGTCGTCCGCTGCGCGCCCGTCTGCACCGTGCGTGCGGGGTCGGTCGGGTCAGGCGCCGCCGTGTTCGTCCGGTCGAGCCGGTAGAGGGCGCCAGACAGCGCGAGGGCGGGGCCCGCCTCCCACTTCACGCCGAGCTCGCGGTTCCGGAACCGCTCCGGCGTGAGCGTCTGCGACGTCGCGGTCAGCGCGGTGAACTGGTCGCCGGCGCTCGGCAAGTACGACACGCCGTAGCCGCCGTAGACCGACAGCGGCGTCACCGGGGTGAACACGAGCCCCGCGCGCGGCGACCACACCCGGTCGGTCCGCGCGAGCTCCTGGCCCGTGCGCTTGTTCCGGTACACGATGCCGAACCGCTCGTAGCGGAGCCCGAGGACCGCCTGCCACTGCGGGGAGAGCGCGATCTGATTCTGCGCGTAGACCGCCGCGGTCCCCGTGGTCGCGCGCCCGTCGGCGTCCGTCGCGCTCTGGCGGAAGGTCACCGGCGTCGAGATCGTCGGCGCGCTGAGGGGGACCGAGAGTGAGGTGGTGCCGTTGGTGGTCCCATTGGCGGTGCCATCGGCGAAGTACCCCGTCGTCCGGAACTGGTCGGTGCGCGACCCACCGACCTCGGCGCCGACGAGCACCGTATGCCGCACCGCGCCGGTCGAGAGCGTCCCGGTGAGGTCCGTCTGGTTGTACAGATTCCGTCGCCGGATCGTGTTGTTGTAGGCGGTGAGCGCCACCTGCGTCCCGGCCGCGTTCACCGCGCCCGGATAGGAGTTCTGGTAGAACTTGTCGTAGTCCGCGGCGCGCGTGCGGTTGCGCACGGTGATGCCACGCGTGCCCTGGTGCTCGACCGTCGCCCCGACGGCGTGCACGTTCGCCCACGCCTCGTTGACCGCGGGGTTGCCGAAGAAGGTCGTTCGCGCGGCGACGGCGGGCCGCCCCTGGAATGAGGGGACGCCGCGGTCCACGCGGCGGTCGTCGCGGAAATACTCGTACCCGAGGCGCACGGTCGTGCGCGCCCCGGCTGCGAGGGCGAGCGTCGGGTTGACGCCGTAGCGCTCCACCCGCGCGGCCTCACGGAACCCGCCCGAACGCTCGGCCATTCCGGTCACGCGCGCCGCCGCCAGCGGGCCGACCCCCTGCCCCACGTCGAGGGTCCCACGCCGGTGGGCGAACGAGCCGCCCGCAAGGGTCAGCGACCGAGTCGGCACCCACTGTGCCTCCCGGAGCACGCGGTTGACGACGCCCCCCCCGCCCCCACGCCCGAAGGTCATGGCGTTCGGGCCCTTGAGCGCCTCGACGCGGTCGACGTTGTATAGGTCGCGGAGGTACTGCGCGTCGTCGCGCACGCCGTCGACGAAGAAGTCGGCCGTCGTGCTGTTCCCCCGGATGGTCGGCTGATCGCGGTGCCCCTCGCCGAGGCTCATCGTCACCCCAGGTACGTAGCGCACGACGTCGGCCATGCCCTGCATCGCCTGGTCGTCCATCAGCTCGCGCGTCACCACCGTCACGGCCTGCGGCGTGTCGCGGAGCGGGGTCTCGGTCCGCGTGGCCGACGTCGTCTGCCGCGCGCCGTACCCGGGCCGCCGACCCGCCGCGCCAGTGATCACCACCGGGCGGAGCGGCTGACCCGCGGCAGCGTCCCGTCCCGCTTGGGCGACGACTGCCGTCCGGGCGTCGGGAAACCGCGCCGTCAGGCCGGTGCCCTGCAGGAGTGCGCGAAGCGCGTCTCCCGGCGTGAGGGTGCCGGTGACGGCGGACGAGCGGGCGCCGGTGAGCGCCGTCGCGTCCGCTTGGACACGCACACCAGCCTGGCGCGCGAAGTCCGCCAGCGCGTCCGCGAGCGGCTGCGCAGGAATCTCGAAGTGGCGGCGGCCGGTCGTGTCGGCGGACGCGCGGGGCGCGCCGGCCAGGCGCGCGGTGGTGGGGAACGGAGACGGCGGCTGGGCGTCCGACTGGGCGGCGACTGGCGTGCTGCCAGCGCTGAGGGCGACGCAGCCGAGTGCACCGAGGGCGACGAGTGTTCGCACGGGGGTCTGGGAAGAGAGACAGCGCGTGGATGCGCCCGCGAACCATCGCCGCGGCTGGTCGCGGCCGCACTTCGGCAATACTCCCGAACCCGCGGCGGGCGAACCCGCGGCGGGCGAACCCGCGGCGGGCGAACCCGCGGCGGGCGAACCCGTCAGCCGCCGCCGCGCAGTGCTCGCCGCGCAGTGCTCGCCGCCGCGCAGTGCTTGGCTCCCGCAATCCAGAGTGATATTATCGGGCATAGAATGCGACCGTCCCCCGCTACTCTCGACGTGGCCGCCGAGGCCACCCGCGCCCGTCGCGTACGCCCGCTGCCGCTGCTCGGGGCGGATGCGCCCACGACGCCGCCCGCGGAGACATCGATCCTGGTGGTCGCCGAGCACGCCCTGATGCGCGCCGGGCTCCGCGCCGTGCTCGGCGGCATGCCGGGGTTCGTGGTCGTCGCGGAGGCGCCGGACCTGCCGCGCGCCGCTGCGCTCGCGCGGCAGGTCCGGCCGGCGGTCGTGCTGGTGAGTACGCCGCCGCGCGACGCCGCCGACCACGCCGCCGTCGCGCGAGTCCGCGCCGAGACGCCGGGCGTCTGTGTGCTCTGCCTCGGAGACGCCGGAGGCGAGGCGGACGGCAGGGCCGAGGGCGGTGACCGAACGCCGCCGGACGGCGCCGTGATGAGCATCCCGAACGACGCGGGCGTGGTGGAACTCTGCGCGACCGTGGGCGCGCTCCTCGACGGCGGGTGCGCGGCGTGCGCGCTGCGCGCGCACTGCCCCATGCCGCGGCTCGTCGCCGCCCTCAGCCGGCGCGAGCGTCAGGTCGCGGTGCGTGTCGCCGCCGGGCTGACGAGCAAGCAGATCGCCGGCGCCCTCGGGATCGGCCTGCGCACCGTCAACACGTACCGAGAGAGCCTCGCGCGCAAGGTCGGCGGATCGTCGCCCGCGATCCTCACACGCTACGTCATCGCGTGTGGCTTGGACGGGGCGACCGGGCCGGACCCCGGCGTCTCTGGGCTTCCGGCGCCATCGAGCCGACTGGGTCGACCACCGACACATCGACCGCCGACACTGTGATCGGCGCCGCGCCGCAGCGCGACGGAGCGCGGCCCGCCGCCCACGCGCTACGGCGTCGTCCGCGCCCTCCGCACCGCGCGGGGTCGGGCGGGCCGCCCCGCAGGGTCCGCGGTCGCGACGATCTCCACGTCGCCGGACGAGAGCCCGAAGAACGCGCCGTCCGCGCACGCCACCTGCACGCGCGCGGCGCGCGCCGCCAGCATGCGCGGCACCCGCACCGTGACCTGCTCCGCGCGGTTCGGGACGGCCGGCGCGAGTACGACGTCGTACGGCCCCCCCGGCTCCGCCACGAGCGTCACCCGGACCGTCGCGCAGTGTAGCGGCGCCTCCGTCGTCCGCGCGGCGCGCCAGCGGACGACTTGCTGCGTGCCCGCGGCCGGCACGGTGACCCGGAACGGGCCGGCCGTGGGCACGACGTCCACCGCGACGTCATCGAAGGCCACGCCCCCGCGCCAGTCCCGTGCGGTGACCCGGCAGGTGAGGCGCCGCATGCCCGGCACTCGCGGAAGGACGGCGCCACTCGGGAGGGACTCGTACGGTGCCTGGCCGGAGGCCAGCGCCACGAGGCCGGGCAGCGTGCGCGTCGGCGCCGCGTCGGGCGGGAACGACCGGAACAGCGGCCGCACGTGACCGTCGTCGTCTCCGAGCGGGGGCGAGGCGGCGGGCGCCCAATCCGAGCGCGCGTACTCCTCCCACGTGTAGTACACGGGGTCCTGCTCCGGGTCGTCGCCCCGCGCGGTGAGCCGGAATGGCGTCGCGCGTGGGACGAACACGCGGCGCGGCGCCGCCGTGACCCGGGGCGCTCGGTTATCGACGACGCGGGGCACGCCGCACGCCGGCGCGCGTGCCGCGAGCAGATCGCGCACCTGCTGGATACTGGCCGCGTGGTAGTAGGGGCCCGCGTGCCACTGCACCAAGTCGGACTCGCAGAGGCCCGGGTACGCCATTACGGTCGACCCGCTCCCTGGCTCGAACGCGGTGGGCCCCCATCGACCGTCCGCGCACTCGTCCGCGACGGTGTTGAACGTGTGGGTCGCGCCGAGCTGGTGCCCGATCTCGTGCGCCACGACGTCGGTCGCGAAGTACAACTCCTCCTCGTCCGTCAGGGGCGCGGCCGCGGCGCCCCGGCGGAATGGGACGAGCGACACCCCCTGCGTCATCCGCGCGGTGTCGCAGAGCGCGCCCACCTCCGCCCACGACGTGCCGCCAACCCCGAACACGTGGGCCACATCGTACGGGGTGCCTGGCGGGAGAAGGGAGTCGACGACGGCGCGGCTCTCGCGGAGGATCACCGCGCCATCGTCGGACGGCGCCTGCCCCGGCGCGGCCGCCCGTGGGGGCGCGAAGCGAGCCGGGTTCGCGCCGACGAACAGGAGCGACCGCGACGCGGCGATGAGGGTGAACACCACGCCGAGGTCGCGCGCCGTGATCTCGTTCACGTAGCGGAGCGTGCGGTTGATCCCGACCAGCGCCGAGTCGCGCGCGGCCGCGGTGTCCACCGCCCCACGGGCGTAGAGGGCGGTGTAGTCGGCCGTCGCCACCGCGACGAGCCGAAGCGTCCGCAGCGGCACGGGTGCCTGGTCCGCAGAATCCCGCGCCGCGGATCGCGCCGCGGATCGCGCCGCGGATCGCGCCGCGGATCGCGCCGCGGGTCGTGCGGCGGGTCGCGGCGCGGGCCGGCCGGCGATGCCCGCCCGCCTGGTGGGCGCCGCCGACGGCCCGGGGGACGGCCCCGTGGCCGTCGGCGACCCGACACGCGCCCCGGAGTCCGGTCGCCCCGACGGCACCGGTCGCGGTGGCGTGACCGGCTGCGTCGGGACGCCGTCGGGACGGCGTTGCAATCGTCCGCCGCCGCCGACATCCGAGGCGTGCACGCCCGGCCCGAGCCACGCGGCAGACGGCACGGGCGCAATCGGGAACGTGCCGCCGGGCGCGAAGATGACGCCACGCAGGCCGTCGGCTGTAAGGTCGAACTGCGCCGTGACGGTCGGGTCGTCCGCCCCGCGCGCGCGATACGACTTCGGCAGCCGGGACGCGAGCTCCGGGGCCAGCGCGCTGCTCTCGTGGACAAGCAGCCGCACGTAGTATCGGTCGACGTCGTCCCGCCCCGCACCGGCGGCCGCCGATGGTCGACGTCGCAGCGGGCCGAGGGCCGACGGTCGCGGGAGCCAGAACTCGAGGCCGCCTTGGCGCGCGCCGGCCCCCGTGTCCACCGGCGCGAGCGTCAACCGTTGCGCGAGGCGGAACAGGTCCGCCCGGCTGATGGTCGCGGGGCCGAGCGTGATGTTCGCCTGCGCGCCGGACTTCGGCGTCGGCGGAATGACCCGCCAGATGCTGTCGGGCGACGGCGGGGGGTCGGGCCGCACGCCACCGGGGACCTGGGCCGCCGTCGGAGCGGCGATGCCGAACGTGAGCCCGAAGAGGACGCCGAGGGTCGGCGCGGCGGCGCGCCTGGGCGGCGACACGCAACGGCGGGTGGGCACGGCCCAACGCCAGTCGTCGGGCGTCCAACGCACATATGGATGCGGCATGGCGGTCCCGGTGACCGGTCCGAGGCGGACGCCGGCGCCGCCCACCGTCGCGGAGCCGAGGACGCCTCGCGGGCCCCGCGCGTCCCGGCGTCGGGCGGCGTCGGGCGGCGCACCGCTGCCGCGCCGCTGCCGCGCCGCTGCCGCGCCCGCGCGGCCTGTGGGGGCGACCCGTCCGGAGTATGCGCGTCCGCCGTCGCGTGCGCGAGGGGCGCCGCGCAGGCCGGCGGCGCCAGACGCGGCTCGGTTTGACGGCTCCGCCCGGTGCCTGTATCGTTGCCGCGCCGCGCTCCCTGCGACGCCGCCGGATCGCCGCGAACCTGTCGGTGCCCAACACCCCACCGATTCGCATGCCGATCCGCATGCTATACCAGCCTCCGCTGGACTGCCGGCCCCGCGCCCGGCGGCCGCACCGCTGCCTCGCCGCCGTGTCGCACCGTGCCCGCGTCGCCGTCGCCTCCGCCGTGCGCCGCGCCGCCTGCGCCGCCGCCCTCCTCGCCAGCCCGGCGCTCGCGGTCGCCCAAGCACCCGCCGCCGGCCCCGCCCCGACGGCGGACACCCTCTTCCTCGACCACGCCGGGAAGACGGCGACCTTCAGGCGCCGGCCCGTCGAGTCGGGAGACCAGCTCCGCATCCGGAGCCCGTTCAAGCTCACCGTCGTCGTCGCCCGGACTAACTCCGCGGTGTTCGACTGCGACGTGGGGCAGACGAAAACGAGCACCGCCGAAGTGGACGCCGCGCTGGGCTTCCTGAAGGGCCTCGGCCCCTACCTGCAGGAGATGGCGTTGGCGGCGGCCGCACGGCCGGACACGGCGGCGAACAACGCGTACCGCCGGGCGGCGGCCAATCTTACGGCGGCCCCCGGTGGACGCGGTGACGAACCGGTCGTACGCCAAGCGCTCGAGGAGATCGATGAGGCGCTCACCGGCGCGCGCGGGCTGCGGACGATCTTCACGCGGACGGCAGCGGAACTCGAACGTATGCGCGGGCTTCCGCCCGACAGCCCACTCGCGCTCGGGACGTACCAGACGTCGCTCAGCGCCGACTGCGTCTTCCAGGGACCGGACTGCGCGCGGCTGCGCGCCACCGAGCGCCTCACCACGGCCCTGTCGGTCCTCGGCGCGCGGTATGGCGCGTTCGCCAGCGCCGTCACCGCCCAGCCGTCGAACGACCCGAACACCGCCGCCGCCGAGAAGCGGCTCGTCGAGCGGGGGGCGAGCGCCCTCAGCGACGCCGACGCCCTCCTCGCGGCGGCCTACGCCATCGAGCAGATGGTGCGGCGCACCTACGGGGCGACGCGCACCATGACGTGCGACGACGTGGTGAGCGCGTCATGGAACAGCGGGCGCGACGTGACCGTCGCCGTGACCCCCACGACTGTGCCGGGCGTGGCGCGGACGCGCACCGGCGCGCCGTACACGATGAAGGCGAGCGTCCACCCCGATTGGCTGGTCCGGCCCACGGTAGGCTTGGCGTTCGTCGGCGTCCCCAACGCGAAGTTCCCGAAGTTCGCGACGAAGCAGCTCGACGACACCACGTACCGCGTGCAGGAAGCCGGCTCCACGGACGGCCGCTTCACTTACGGCCTCGTGCTCGCGTCGACGTGGCGCGGGCTCGACTACCGCGACGCGCGCGTCCCGTGGGCGGTCTACCTGCCGGAACTCACCATCAACCCGTCGGCCGACCTGCGGGCCTTCGCGGTCGGCGCGGGCGTTTTGCTATACAACGTCAAGCTCGGAGTGGGCCGGGCGTGGACGAAGCACAGCGTCCTCGCCGGGCAGACCGTCGGCACCACCCTGCGCGACCCGGATGAGTTGAGCACGCGAGAGACGTACGGGCCCAGCAAACCGTACGTCAGCATCGCGCTGGTCGGTTTGCCCCCGTTCGTCCCGTAGGCACCGGTGGCCGCCGGTGTCGCTGGTGGCCGCCGATGGCCGCCGGCGACGAGCGGCGACGAGCGGCGACGAGCGGCGACGAGCGGCGACGAGCGGCGACGAGCGGCGTGGGGCATCGACGCGGCTCGCGCGAGGTCGACGCGCTTGCGTCCATGCGGACGCGCCTCCAGGTTGCGCGGCCCGCCGCGAGCGGGACCGCTCACACGCCGAGCCGCCGTCAGCCGCCGAGCGCCTCCCGTACGGCACGCAGTAGCTCATCTGCCGTGAACGGCTTCTGCAGCAGCCCAACGCCCTCCGCGAGTGCGCCCTGTCGGGCGACCGCCGCGACGCTGTACCCGGACATCAGCAGCGCGCGCGTGCTCGGACGCCGCTCGCGCAACCCGGCGAGCAGCGCCTCACCGCCGGCCTCGGGCATCGCGACGTCGGTGAGCACCAGATGCAGGGGGCCCTGGTACGCCGCCGCCACCCGGAGCGCCGCGCGTCCGTCTCCGGCCTCGAGCACGTGATACCCGCCCCGGTCGAGGATGCGGCGCACGAACCCGCGGATCGGCGCCTCATCCTCGACGAGCAGGATGGTCCCTCGCGCCGCACCGCCCTGCACCGCCCCGCACTCTACCGCGAGCTCCGCGTCGGCGGCCGCGAACGGCGGGGGTGGGACCGCCGCCCCACCGCCGGGCAGCAGGACGGTGAACGTGCTCCCCGCCCCCGGCGCGCTGTCCACGTACACGTGGCCGCCGGACTGCATGGCGATGTCGTACACGGTGGCCAATCCGAGCCCCGTCCCTTGCCCCAGGTCCTTGGTCGTGAAGAACGGCTCGAAGATCTGGGCCTGCGTCGCCGCGTCCATGCCGAGCCCCGTGTCGCGCACGCGTAGCGCGACGTAGCGGCCCGCCGAGAGGCCGGGGCGCCGCGCCGCGTCGCGGCCGTCCACGCGCTCGCGCCCCGTCGTCACGGTGATCGTGCCGCCGGCGGGCATCGCGTCGCGCGCGTTCACCACGAGGTTCATCAGCACCTGCTCGAGCTGACCGCGGTCCGCCTGCACCGGCCCGAGCCCCGGTGCCAAATCGGTCGCGAGCGCCACGTCCGCTCCGAGGGTGCGGTGCAGAAGCCGCGCGACGTCCTCGACCACGGCGTTCAGGTCCACGGCTTCCGGCCGGAGCACCTGCCGCCGGCTGAAGTTCAGGAGTTGGCGGGTGAGACCCGCCGCCCGGGCGGCCGCTCCGGCGACCGCGGTCAGGTCCGGCCGCGCCGGGCTCACGTCCGGCAGCGCGCGCAGCGCGAACTCGGTGTTCGCGCTGATGATCGTCAGGAGGTTGTTGATGTCGTGTGCGACGCCGCCGGCCAGCCGGCCCACGGCTTCCATCCTCTGCGCCTGGCGGAGCTGCGCCTCGAGCGCCTGCTGCTCAGTGACGTCGACGGAGTTGACGACGACCCCCGCCACAGCAGGGTCGTCGAGCAGGTTGGTGCCCACCGAGGAGAGCGTGCGCCAGGAGCCGTCCCCGTGGCGGAACCGGTACTGCACGCGCGCCGTGCGCCCGGACGTCGCGCGCGCCTCCGCGAACGCGGCCGCCACCCGCGCCGCGTCGTCCGGGTGCACCAGCGCCAGCGCGTCGCGCCCGATCAGGGCAGTCGGCGCGTAGGCCAAGTGCCGGTGGTGCGCCGGGCTCACGTACCGGTACACGCCGTCCGTGTCGACGACGGCCATCAGGTCGGACGCGTGCTCGATCAGCGCGCGGACGTATCGCGCGCCCCGCACCAGGGCCTGCTCCGCCCGCGCGCGTTCGAGCGCGATCCCCAGGAGGTGCGTGGCGGCCCCGATGAGCGGTGCGTGCGCGTCGGACGGGCGCCCCGGCGCCCCGCGGTAGACGGCGAACGTGCCGAGCACGGCGCCATCCGGCGCGAGCAGCGGCGTCGCCCAGCACGCGCGCAGCCCCGCGGCGAGCGCCGCGTCGCGGAAGGGCGCCCAGCGCGCGTCCGTGGCGATGTCCTCGGTGACCACCGGCAGGCGGTGGAACGCCGCCGCCCCGCAGGTGCACGCGCCGGGGCCCACCACGAGCCCGTCGACGGCGGCGGTGAAGGCGTCCGGGAGGCTCGGCGCTGCCCCGTGTCGGAGGCGCCGCCCATCCCCGTCCAGCCGCAGCACGGCGCAGCGCGCCCCAGGCGCTTCGCGCTCGACGAGCCGCGCCACGGCCGCGAGCACCTCCGGCATCGCCTTACCCGCGGCGATCATCTCGAGCACGGCTGCCTGATCCGCCGACCGGCGCTCCGCGCGCCGGCGCTCGCTCACATCGCGCAGGACTGCCGAGAAGTGCGGCGGCTCGCCGGGCCGCAGCGACGGGTGCGCGACTACGACCATCGACACCGGTGTTTCGACGCCGTCGGCGCCCAGCACGGCCCCGTCGCCGGTCCAGCGACCGTCGCGGGCGGCGGTCGGGAGCCCCTCCACCGTCAGGCGTTCGAGCGTGGCGGGCGGGAGGAACGTGGCTGCCCGGAGCGTCGTGACGTCCGCGTCGTCGGCGAGACCCAACGTGCGACGTCCCGCGGCGTTCAGGTACTCGATGCGCCCGTCCGGCGCTGCGGTGCCGACGAGGTCCGCCGAGGCGTCGTGCATGGCGAGCAGGCGCGCGCCTCGGACCTCGGCCTCGTGCTGCGCCGCCAACTCGCGGTAGTACGCCCGCGTCCCCACGCAGCGCCGGGCCTCGGGTGTGCCGGCCATCACGGGCTCCGCGCGGCCGCGGCAGACGATGCGCCGGCCATCGCGTGTGAGAAGCACGGCCTCGAGGTCGTCCACCGCCTCGCCCTCGGCGAGCCGGCGCGCCGCCGTGCTTGCGTAGCAGGCGCGGTGCTCCGGCGCCACGACGTCGTCCAGGCGCAGCCCCGCCGCCTCGGCGGCCGAGTAGCCCAAGGTTTCGCGCCAGGCGCGGTTCACGTACGTGATCCAGCCGTCGGCGTCGGCGGCGCACACGAGTTCCGTGGTCCCGTCCAGCAGCTGCGTCAGGGCCGCAGAGTCGACGACCACTCGGGCCGAAGGGTCGGCCGAAGGGTCGGTGCGCGTCGTCGGCGCGCCGACCGTGGCCGCCCCCGACGGGTGGCCCGCCCAGAACGCAGCTGGACGGCCGACGCTGAGACGCTCCGCACCCGCCGCAGAAGAGTCGGACAGGGGCTGAGCAGCGGGTCCGATCCGCAGACGGGCCATCGGGCAGGGAGAGGGAGTCGCAGCGCCGGAGCTGGGCTGCACGGACATCAGGGGCGGCACACGCCTCATGGCACCGCCGAGCCGGCGTGCGCGGGACAACCGTCGGTGCGCCACAGCGCGCCACAGCGCGCCACAGCGCGCCACAGCGCGCCACAGCGCGCCGCCGTGCCAGAGGCGCCACTCCACGACACCACGCGTCTGGTGGCGCCACCGATGGCGCCGCCGGCGCCGGAGATCGCGGCGATTGCGGGTCGCACCGTGCCGCAGGCGTGGAGTCGTGCGGTGGGCCTGTCCACGAGCGCCCCCTCCGCCCGACGACCACCGCGGCCGCAGACGGGACCTCCGACCCAGACACGGGCACCCTCAGGGCGTGCAGGTACCGGAGCCATGCCCCGAAGCCAGGACGACGCAGTCGCGCCGAGGTTTTATCCGGCGTAGAATCTAGACCGTCAGGTTATCCGCGGTAGAGGCGCGGGTCGAGACGCCGCGATTCCCGTAGCCCCGCGGGATGGCCCCCCTTCCCATCCTTCCCGGATCGGCACGAGTCGGCGCGGCGCACACGCGAGCACGGCCCGCAGGTGCCGACCATCCGCCCCCCTGTCGCAGCGGGGGCGACGCGCGCGCGTCACGCGCGCTTCCCGAGCCTGCTCACGGCGCGCGCCCCTCGGAGGAGCGTCGCGGAGACGCGGTGAGGGGCACGCCGTCACGCGGGAAGCGCCAGGCGCCGCCGGAGCACCCGATGGCCGGAGCACCCGATGGCCGGAGCACCCGATGGCTGGCGCGACCCATGAACGCTGCCGCGTGCGAGCACGAGGTCACGACTCGGATTCCGCCACTCCCACGCTGAGTACGTAGCCCCCTGCCCACCGGGCGCCCCGGCGCCCGGATGAATCTGGTGAGGCCGGCGGGGCCGGCGGGGCCGGCGGCCCCCCCCAGCCCCTCGCGACGCCGGCATCCGGCGCACGCCGTCGTGGCAGCCGGCGGACGCACGCTGATCGACGCACCCGAGGCGCGCCGTCGCGCAGGAGACGGCGCGGACCTCCGCTGGGCCGCGGGACGTCCGCAGCTGCGCTTCCCGGGGTTGCCGTTCGCCGAAAACCGCCGACCCTCGCCTCGGCGTCCTACGCGGCGGGGGGAGCGCCACTGGTGGGATCACGCGCGTCCTCGGCCGTCCACCCGCGGCACGCCGCGACGAGGGCGTCCCAGTCGTCCGGTGGTGCGCCGGCGCGGAGCATATCGCCGAAGACGGCGTACGGATCGGAGCGCGCGCCCCGCGCGCGCAGCGTCCGCTCGTCGTTCAGCCACACGTACGCGATGACCTTGGCCGTGCTGTCGTAGCGGAAGAAGAGGCGGTATCGCTCGAAGAACTTCGCGCGCCGCCACCGCGCGTAGCCGGCCCCGAGCGTCCGGCCCTGGCGGAAGCGCGCCGCGCCGGGGTCGCGCGGAATCTCGTCGCGAATGAGGGTCCGGACGGCCGCGAAGACCTTGGTGGCGGGTTTCGTCGCGTACCCCGTCGGGTCGACCGTGCGCAGCCGCTCGACCTCGCCCCGCAGGGCTGCCCAGCGGTCAGCGAACCCCGGCCACACGATGATGCGCCAGCCCTGGAACACCAGCGGGGCGTTCATCGGCGCGCGCGCCAGCGGGGCGCCTCCCCTTCCGACGCCCCTACCGACCGGCACGCGCGCGGCGCCGGTCGCGTCCGGCGTGCGACCTCGTGACGCGTCCTGTTGTGGGCGCTGCGGTTTGCGGCGGTCTGCCATGCAGTCTCTCGGGCGGCCGGACCAACGTGCGGCGCGGGGGCGCGTCCGGACGGCCGCCCCCCAGACCAGGTCACCGGGACTCACGAGGGGCCGTCGCCCGGGCACGTCACGGCAGCTCGAAGTCCTCGGCGCCCTCAAGCGGCGCGTCCAGGTCCACCTCGACTCCTTCGAGCAGCGCGTCGACGCCCGCCATGTCCTCGGCCGTGAACGGGCGGAGGAGATCGCGGCGGGCCTCCAACTGCCCGTCGAGGAAGCCGAGGTACGCCGCGAGCACCGGGTCATGCCCCTCGACCTCCGGGGCGAGGTCGACCGGCACGTCGACGCTCACGAGCATCTGCCCGGGGGCGATGACGTGTGCCGCCACCCGCCCGCCCTGAAACTCGGGGTGCGCCTTGAACAGGGCCTTATCGAACGTGAACCCGTCCGAGTTGCCCACGGTGGTATGGCGTCCGCGGAATGGCATCGTCGTCTCCGTCGCTCCGAACTCGTCGCCTCAAGACGGCGGCTAGCTCGCCCGACTCGCGAGCGCCGCCGCCGTTCGTACAATAGTACGAACACACCTGGCCTTCCGCAACATTCGGGGAGGGGCCGCGAGTCGTCTCCCCGGGTCGGCCGGCGGCCCGAGCGACTCGGGGTGACCGGGCGGGGTAGGCCGCGGCGTGGCGGTCGCGGTAGCCATCGCCACTCCACTCGCCACGCGAGCCGCACGGGCCGCCCCCGCCGCGCCGCCGCGGGGCGCGCCACGAGTCCCCGTTGACACTCCCACGCATGAATGCGTGGGATTCTTCCTTCACCCCGCAGTGCCGGCTGTCGACGGTCTGACCCGCGGTCCAGAAGCGTTTCTGGCGTCCGGCTGCCCGCCGGCCGCTCCCTGCTGGTCTTCGTGCCCCTTCCCGAGCAGCCCGTTGGCGAGCAGGCGCCAGGCCTCCTGCCGCAGGTTCTCCGACGCGTTGCCGTCCCGGTCGTGCACGCTGGCACACTGCCCACACGACCACGTGCGGTCGGCGAGCGTGAGATCGGGGTTCCGTCGGTGGCACACGGAGCACCGCTTGGTCGACGGGAACCACCGCCCCACCGGTATCACCCAGCGCCCGGTTCGCCCGTCCGGCCCACCGCCCCACCACGCGGCCTTGTAGTGCAGTCGCCGGTGGAGGTCGCCCCAGGCCGCATCCAGCACGCTCCGGCTCAGCTTGGTTCTCGCGAGCGCCGACACGTTCAAGGACTCGACCCCGAGCACGGGGTACGCGGTGATCAACTGCGTGGCCAGCTTGGCGGCGAAGTCCTGCCGCCGGTCGCGCACCCGGCCGTACTCGCGCGCCAGCGCCCGGCGCGCCTTCCCGCGGTTGCGGCTGCCCTTCACCTTGCGCGACACCGCCCGGTGCAGGCGCCGGAGCTTGCGATCCGCGCGGCGGCCGAAGCGCGGGTTCGCCACGGTCGCGCCGTCGGAGAGCACGGCGAACGTCGTGAGCCCCTGGTCCATGCCCGCCGCGGCCGCCTCGGGCGGCAGCGGGAACGGCCCCTCCTCCACGTGCCGTGCGCCGACCAGCGCCACGTGCCAGCGCCCGCCGGCGTCGCAGGTGAAGCGCGCGCTCTTCGTCGGCCCGATCTCCGCGAAGGTGCCATCCTCCGCGCGCGCACGCCGGACGCGCACCCAGCCCGCCCCGGGCACGTAGAGCCGGCCGCCGTCGAGCCGCACGCGCTGCGGGATGCGGAACGCCGGGCGGCTGCGCTTCCGCGTCTTCCGGCGCGGAAAGCGCGCGCGGCTCTCGAAGAAGTTGGCGAACGCGCGTTTGAGGTCCGCGAGCGCCTGCTGCAGCGCCTGGCTGTCCACCTCGGCCAGCCACGCCATGGCCGGCGCCTGCTTGAGCCCCGTGAGCTCGGCCGAGAGCGCGGCCCAGCTGACGGACTTCCCGTCCGCCCGGTAGGTGGCGGTGCGGCGCTCGAGCGCCCAGTTCCACACCCACCGGCGCGCGCCGGCGAGCCGCCCGAGCTGGGCGGCCTGCTCGGCTGTCGGCTCGAGCCGGAAGCGGAAGGCGCAGGGGAGCAGGGCCACGGGCGTTGGCGGCGGTCAGTCGCGGGTCTTCTGCTCGGCGATGTAGCGCTCGACGGTGGCGGCGCTGACGTTGCCGGCGGTGCTCACGAAGTAGGACCGGGTCCAGAGCGACGGCAGACGGCGGAGCGCCGGGAACTCGGCGCGTAGCAGCCGTGAGGAGCGGCCCTTGAGCGCGTGCATGATCTGCGTCGGGGGCACGTCGGGCGTGGCGCCCAGGAACAGGTGTACGTGGTCGGGCATGACCTCGAGCGCGATCACCTCCCACCGATGCTCGGCGGCCGCGGCCTGCAGCACGACCTTCAGGCGCGCCTCCACCGGTCCGACCAGCACGCGCCGTCGCCGCTTCGGGCAGAACACGAAGTGGTAGTTGAGCAGGAAGACAGACGTGTTGCCGTGTTGATAGGGGCGCGCCATCACCACAGGCTCTGCGATCACAGCGTCCTGCACAAGAGCACCGCCCGGCGGGCGGCTGGGGCTCTGCATCCAACGCCTGAAGGCGTTGGCTTTCCGCCCCAGACCCCGTTGCTGTAAGTCGGTGAGGGCGGCCGGCACGCCGCGGGTGGCGCCGGGTGGCGCCGGGTGGCGCCGGCGGGAGGCTGGAGCGTTACCGCCTCAGCGG
This sequence comes from Roseisolibacter agri, assembly GCF_030159095.1. Taxonomy (NCBI): domain Bacteria; kingdom Pseudomonadati; phylum Gemmatimonadota; class Gemmatimonadia; order Gemmatimonadales; family Gemmatimonadaceae; genus Roseisolibacter; species Roseisolibacter agri. The sequence continues at coordinate 92,164 of NZ_BRXS01000008.1, read as the reverse complement.
GCGGAGCACCGTCCCGGGGGAGGTCACCCGTGGAGGTCGAACAGCATGTTCACCTCCGCCGCCTGCGTCGCACCGTCATAGTCGATCACCGGTACGTTCGTCCGCTCGAACCCGTAGTTCTCGTACCACGTGAGTAGCCCTTCCCGCGGCAAGGCGTCCAACGTGAGGTAGCGGACGGCGATCTGTTCGCTGAGCGTCTTCGCCAACCCGATCACGTACAGGAGCATGTACTCGCCGACCGAGACGACGTCCGGCTCGTCGGGGTCGTCGGCGCGCCTGGCGTCGGTCAGCTGGATCTTCCGCCTCGCGACGGCCTCGTTGACGCCGAACCGAGCGATCTTCACCGCCGGCGCCCAGAGGTACGGGATGCTCTCTGGCCGCTCGCGACCGTCAAGCCGGACCGCATCCGTCTGGATCGCGAAGCACCCGAGCAGATCTGCCCCGTGCCACACGCTCCATGTGCGGGCGACGTGCTGCGTGGCGTCTCGGTAGGCATCCTCGCCGCAGAAGTAGTCCGTGATCTCTTCTTCCCGCGAGTGGAAGGTGTGCTCGGGCCCGGGAGGCTGCGCGATGACGCTCAGCTGATAGTCCGGGACGACGGGCACCGCTTCACGGGCGGGACTGGCCGCGCCCTCCAGGGGCGCGGCCGCCGTCGGAACGGCGGGGGCCGGGACTGACGCCGAGGATGCCGGTACGACGCTCTTGGACATGAACGCGTTGGGTGAACGAGCACGCGCGCGCGGCGATGGAGCCCACACGCGACGGCGGGCGTGCGGTCAACCGCACGCCCGCCAGAGTTACACCGGATGGCGACCTCACCGCGGCGACGGGGGCGCTACCTCTCGCGCACCCCATCCGGCCCTCGACGGCCCTACCGCGCGCCGACGAGCCCGCTCTGGTGCTTCGCGTTCGCGGCTTGGTACACGCGGACGGCACGGCGGAGCAGTGCCGCCTTCTTCGGAGCCGGCGGGGTCGGCCGCTGCAGGTCGCGGTAGATCCGCGCCGACACCTCGCGGCTCATCACCGGGGTCTGGAGAATGGGCTTCGTGCTCATGGTCGCGCCCTCCGGGGAAGAAAGCCGGAGCGTTCTCACGCTCGATGCACAGTGTACCCCAGGAGACGCGGTCGGTTCGTGTCCGCGACGAATCGACGGGGGGCGGTATAATCTAGACGCGGCGCGGCTCTATACGCAACGGCCCCGCCTGGTTGCCTCCTCGCGGACCGGCGGACCGCTCCCACGGGCCAGTACGCGAGGTGGCAGCGAGATCACTCCCGGGGAGGGGGGTCGGCGTGACGAGACGCTCAGCCTATCCTGCGCCTGGCGCAATGTAGCTCCTGAGAGCGCCGCCCGAGCCCGGCGGACGGAACGCTGGGTGGTCCCCGGCCGCGCGGAGGAGCGGCCTCGCCACCTCGGTGAACAACGCCCCGCTCAGGTAGTAGCCCAGCAGCCCCCCGCCGACTGACGCGGTCGTCGCGAGCCCGCCGAGCCACCACGCGCGCTCGCGGCGGGCGAGCACGAGGGCGACCAGGAGCCCTTCCGTCGGGGCTGGAAACACGGTGGCCTCCAGAAGGGCCATCACGGCCAGGACGACGGCGCCCGCGGGATGGTCGGCCCAGCCGAGCCCCCACCGACCGAGGCGCCCGCTGCGCGGCCCTCCTCTGGGCCACCGCTCCGCGCGCCCCGCCTGCGCTCCGCGCCGGCCCGACCCGCGCCGGCCCGACTACCACCCCCCTGCCCGGCCAGGCGCACCGTCAGGCAGCCCAGGCGACCGGCGCGCCGGTCGCCGCAGCGGTCGCCCACGACCCGGTGCCGTGTCGGGCTGTCCCACGCTGCACGTCACGCGTCACCGAGAGCGAAGCAAACACCGTAGTCCCCATCGAGTCGGACACGCCCTTGCCGAACGCTCCCTGACCGCGGCGGCCCTCCCCGGGCGACCCGTCCGGCGTACGGCGTGCCGCGGGGCCGGTCCCGTCCGGATGCCCCCTCATGAGGTGCGCCACCGGCACGGCGGTCATCCGCCGCCCGGCACGGTGCCGCCGGTACGGCCGCACCCGCGGCTGCGCGCATGTCATGGTCGGTAGCGCAGACGGTCTCAGGCCCCGCGGCGCAGTCGAGGGCGGCGCCGTGTGAGGGAACTATGGCGCTGAGACACACGCACTGCGGCGTATGCGTCGGCCACTTGAGGTCACCGCAACGACTTGCCCGTCGGCGCCGAGCGCACGGAGCGCTTCGGCGTAGTAGGGCGCGTGCCATCGCGGATCACGGGACGTTCCCCAACGCCCCTGCTTCGTCCGCACCGGGCGCTCGCGCAGGTCGAGCGCGACGAGTGCCCGGAGGGTGGCCGCCTTCGTGAGCCCCACGCCGCCGCCTGCCAGTCGAGAACGTCTCGACCGCAGCGTACGGGGGCTGTTCACGTCGGCGTGCCGGATCACACCACACCTGCCGCAGCGGAAGGTCGCGCCGCGGCGGTTCTTCGGGTCCACGAAGTGACAGTCGCAGCACTCCTGCGAGGAGTACGCGGCCTGGACTTCGACCACTTCGATCCCGTACCGATCTTCGAGATCCTGGAGCTTGGCCTGGACGAGCGCCCGCCCAGCGTTCGTAACCAGCCGGTTCATCCGCCGCGAGAGCTCGGGGCGGCGGAAGTGCAGCCGCTCGACGATCAGCCGGCCCGGCGCATCGCGCGCCACGACCCGGTTGAGCACCCGGTTGATCGTCTCGCGCAGGAAGCCGCGCAGCCGCTGGACCTCCCGGTCGTACCGGGGGCTCCGCACCCGGAGCTTGTGCCGCTGCCGGTACTGGGCAAGCCGCGTGATCCGCCGGTCGTAGTACCGGAGCCGGTCGAGGAAGCCGCGCCCCAGCAGGTCGCCCTGGTCAGACCCGAACAGGGGGCGGAGCCCCCAGTCGAGCGCCACCTCCTCCCTGCGGGGCTGGTAGGCGGCTCGGCTCTCTGCGAAGACTGCGGTGACATCGGTGATGACCCCCACGGTCAGGCGCCCGTCGCGGTCCTCGTTGAGCTGGACCGTCGCCTTCCGCGTCCCCGCCCGGTCGGCGAAGTGGGCGTGCGGCACGAGCGGGATCGCTACGCGCTGCTGGGGCACCATCGTGGAGACGGTCACCCAGAGCGGGTGATGCGTCGCCGAAGCGGCCGGAGCGAGCGTGGCCGCCCGCGCATCGAGCACGGCGTTGATCCGAGACACGGTTGGCCGGCGGTGCTGGGCCAGCACGTGCCGCATGATCGTGCGGGCCAGCCGCTGCACCTCAGCCGGCACCGGCGTGCCGTCCTTCATGGGCACGGGCCCGCGCGAGAACCACGCCTGGCGGCGGTTCACCGTGTGGAGCTGGTGCCGAACCTCGGGTGGGAGCGACGACCGCTGCACCACGCGAGCGAAGTCGTCGGCCCGGGTCTCGAGGAAGCCGGCCAGGACGCCGACGACCTGCCCGCGCACCATCTGGAGTCGATTCGCGGCGCCCACGACGGCGGCGAGGGCGTGCTCCTCGGGGCTGCGGTAAAACTTGTTGATGCGTCCCGTCTCGAACAGCAGCCGCCACTGCTCCCGGGAGACCAGCACCGCGCCGGCGCGATACGCCCGGAGGACGGCGCGCAGGGCGCGCGTCTTCCCGGCATTGGCGGCATGGGCCAGCGGGTCGCAGCGGAGGACGGTCGTCACGCCTGCACTATACGGGGGCACGGCCGCGCGCACGAATCTCGCCGCATCCGGCCACCGTCACGCCGCGGACGGGGCCACGAGGGCGGCGTACGGGAGCGGCGCGGCGTCGGCGCGCAGGAGCGCCGCGAGGCGGTCGAGCGCCGGCAGCCGCTCGTTCCAGCGGAACGCCGACTCCGCGGCGTAGCGCGGCAGGTGCTTGCGGCTCACGCGGTGGAAGACGCCGATGATCGCGCGCTTGAGCGTCGCGTTCCAACTCTCGGCCGTGTTGACGTGGACCCGGAGACCCGTCGCCTCGCACGTCCGGGCGTACTCGTCGGCCGAGTGCCGCACGCGGTGATGGCCGGCGTACTCGCGGCCCACGCCGACGTAGGCCGGCAACTCGTCCGTCATGAGGGTGGCGTCCGGGGCCACCGTGCCCCGCACGGCCCCGCCGAGCGCCCCGGCGGAGTGGATGGGCACGAGTTGCGTCACCACGCGCCCGGCCCGCTCCACGGCCACGAACACGCAGGGCTTCGCCGTCGAGCGGCCCATCCGGCGCCGCGGGCGCTCTTCGGCGGGCAGCGTCCGCTCGCCATGCACCCGGCGGGGGCGCCCGCCGACGTAGGTCTCGTCGAGCTCCACCACGCCCCGGAGCAGCCCGGCGGGGGCTCCGCTGGCCGCCATCATCTGCCGGATGCGGTACCCGACGTGCCACGCCGTTCGGTAGCCTACCCCGAGCCACGCCGCCAGCTTCAAGGCGCTCACGCCCTTACTCGAGGTGGCGATCAGGTACATGGCGAGAAGCCACGTCCGCATCGGGAGCCGAGTGCGGTGCAGGGCCGTCCCGGAGGTGATGGAGAACTGGTGGCGACAGGCGAGGCAGGTGTAGCGCCCCGGCCGGGTGCGGAGACGGCAGACCTCATTCAGCACCCCGCACGAGGGGCAGACCGGCCCTTCAGGCCAGCGCTGCTGCTCCATCCAGTTGATGGCGGCCTGCTCGGTCGGGAAGCGCCGCAGGATCGTGGTGATCGCCATGCGGAGTCCTGCCCCGACCGGACTCGACCGTTCCTGCCGTGTGCCTCAGCGCCATAGTTCCGCCGTGTGATACGACACCCGCGACAGCACCACCGGAGGGGCGGCACCCCGAAGGGCCAAGGGCGCGAGGCATCGGGCGAGGCGCCCGGGCATCACCGCCGCCGGCCGGCGCGACACGCCGTAGGGGCGTACCACCGCCCGGGCATCGACTCACGGGGCCGGCCGAACTTTACGCCAGTAAAATGTATAGCGACGCGTACCCCTGGGACTCCCCCCGGCACCGTCCGTCTGATCGTCCATCAACCCTTTCTCATCCCGCTCGGCCCCCTGACCCTCACCGGGTTTGGCCTGGCGATGGTGGCGGCCTTCTGGATTGCGCAGATCGTGATGCACCGCGAGCTCGCCCGTCGGGGGCACGACCCGGCGCCCGTCGCCGACGTGCTCGCGGCCGCGCTCGTGGGCACCCTGATCGGCGCAAAGCTCTACGACGTGCTCGTCATCACGCACGACTGGCGCGACGTCTTCAGCCGCGGCGGGTTCGTGTTCTGGGGGGGGTCCGGGAGCCGTAGCAGCCTGCGCGTGGGTGCTCCGCCGCAAGCGGCTCCCCTTCACCCGCTTCAGCGACGTGGCGGGGATCGCCATCGCCGCGGGCTACGCGGTCGGGCGGACAGGATGCTGGGCTATCGGCGACGACTACGGCCGGCCCTGGTCATCCCGCTGGGCCGTGCAGTTTCCGGAGGGCGCGCCGCCGTCTACCGCAGCGGTCATGGCGCGCGCCTTCGGCACCCCACTCGCGCCAGGCACGTCCCCCGAGACGGTGCTCGCCGCCTACCCGACCCAGCTCTACGAGGTCGTCCTCGGCTTGCTCACGTTCCTCGCGCTGTGGCGCCGGCGCGACCACGACCACGCGGAGGGGTGGCTCTTTGGCCTGTACCTCGTGCTCGCGGGACTCGAGCGGTTCCTCATCGAGTTCCTCCGGGCCAAGGACGACCGGTTCCTGCCGCTCGGGCTCTCCTCGGCGCAGGGGGTCGCCCTCGCGCTGACCCTCGGTGGGGTGCTCTGGATGGCGGCACGGTGGCGCACCGGCGCGCGGCGGCCGGGGATCCACGTCGCCGTCGCAGGTGACCCGCTGGGCGCCGCGCACACGTCCGACGGACGGCGGATCGCGGGCCGGCTCTACGTGCCGTAAAGGGCACATGACGTGCAGCCCCCTAGCGCGACGCCGCGCCGCGCCCGGCGAGTCACACTGCGGGTGCACCCTGCGCAGCAGCCACACGTCCGGCGTCGCGCCCGACATCAGCCACGGCGTGGCGCCCGCCCACGGCCACTGCTTGCCGCTATGCAGCCCCAACCGATGCAGCACGACATGACGCCCGCGATGCGCACGAGCGTCGCCGCATGCACGGCCTGCCGGGACGCCTGCTTGGTGGCCGTTGCGCACTCCGTCGAGCGTGGCGGGGACCTCGCGGCGCCCGCACATGTCGCGGTGCTGCTTGACTGCGCCGTGCTCTGCGAGACGACCGCGGCGTACCTCCTGCGAGGGTCACCGCGTCACGCGCGCCTGTGCGCGGTGTGCGCGAGCGTCTGCCGCGACTGCGAAGCCTCCTGCCTGGCGCTCAGCGCCGGCGAGACGCTGCGCCGCTGCGCGGACGCGTGCCGCATATGCGCCGAGGCGTGCGAGCAGACCGCTGCTGCCCCTGGGACCTGAGCCCCCAGGGTCTGCCGGAGCGCGGCGCGCCGGCGGAGCGCTGCGTCCGAGGCGTCGCACGGCAGGGCTCGCAGCACCGGCCGTACCGGGTGAGTACCGCGTGTCGCGCTTCCCCCCGAGGGAGGCGCTGGCGCGGTCGGCGCCCCCCTCCCGCACGCGCTCGACCGCCCGACGCGTCCTCCCGCTGCACCGCCGGGCGTGCGCCGCGAGCCGCGGCTGGGCGATTGGGCGCCGCGGTGCGCAGCACGTCGTACGGCGGGCGCGGCCCGCGTGGGCTGCCTGGCGCCCGTGCCCCACGCGCAGCGCTGCACGACCGGAGGCCGTGTCCGCGCCGCAGCGCGGGTGCGTCAGTGTGGCGTCGCGCGGGGCCCGGGCGGGGTCGTCGACGCCCGCGCGCCTTGGGTGGCTCGAAGCCGTACCGCGAGCGCTCGAACGGCCGGGCGGCGGAGCCGCGGCAGAAACCGGTCGATCAGCTCCACCCCCTCCCGGTACCGCGCCGGCGCGGATCCGGCCTCGGATGCCGCGGCGGCCGCGTGCGCCGCCTCGCGCGCCGGCAGCGGAGGGGTTGGACGGGCTGCGCCACCGGTGCGACTGGGGTCGACCGCCGACCCGGCGCCGGGCCGCGGTGAGTATTGCTCGCCGTACAGACGGTCGAGCAACGCGAGCATCTCGCGCTTCTCGGCGTCCAGCGCGGCGTCGGTCTCGGCGGGGTCCTGCGCGGTACCGTGCGCTGCGTGCCCGGCGGGCTGCATCATGCCCTCGTGCGCCGACGTGATGAGCGCCTCATGGTGGTCGAGCATGTGCCGGAGGAAGTCCTGATCTGCGTCGCGCGCCGCTGGCAGCGCCGCCACCGACGCCGGTGGCGCCGGTGGCGCCGGTGGCGGGAGCGGTGCCGACGCGGCGCGTGCGGGCGCCGGCGCGGCCACGGTCGTCGGCACCGGATCGCGCGTCGCCGAGTCGCCGCGCCGGTCGGCTTCCCGGCCGCGCGTGCAGCCGAGCGCCGCCGCGCTGGCGAGGAGGGCGGCCATCCGGCCGACGGGGCGGATTCCGAGCAGACGCATGCGAGCCTCCCAAGGCCCAACGGAGTGATCCATCCCTACACGCGCCCCCCGGTGCACGCGGCCGCGCGTCCAGACGGGCCAGACACCCGCGCCCAGCTGGGCCAATGGGCGGCACGCGCGTTCCGGGGCGGCGCGAATGGTCACGGCGCCGGCGCGGGCACCGTGAACGTCACCTCGCGCGGCGCACCGGAACCGACACCGGCACTGGGGAGTCGGACGATGGCCTCGAAGGCGCGGAACGCGGCGGCGTCGTAGCGAGCCGTGAGCCGGCCGGCGGCCGCGTCCGAGGTCAGCGGCAGGGTCACCATTTGATTCCCTCGCATCAGCATGACGCTCGCACCCGGCGGCGGCGCGATGGGCTTCAACCCCGCGTCGTAGAGCCACACGGCGATGGTACCACCCGGTTCGACCGCCAGCTCCACATGTCCGGCGCCAGCCATGGCAAGCTGGCCACCGTGTGGCGCCCGCCCGTGGCCTGTCATCGCCGTGGCTCCGCGGGCCGTATCCGCTCCGGACGCGTTCGGGTGGGCATGCCCCGAGTGGCTCGCGTGGCCCGACGCCGGTGGCGCCCCCGCGGCTTGCGCCGTACTGACGCGCGGCGCGGCGAGCGCGAGGACGGCAGCCGCGAAGGCCGCCGCGAAGGCGGCCGCGAAGGCGGCAGCGGGGCGGGCGCCGTCGCGCGTGGCGCGCGGCAGGTCGGCGGAACGAGCGGTCGACGACATCGTGGAACGCAGAGACATCGGGGTCACTCCAGTAGCGAGGAGGCGTGGTGCGCAGCAGCGTGCCGCAGCGGAGCCGGCGTCGTGGGCATGCCGGGCTGCGTGAGCGTCGGAGCCTGCGCGGGGCGCATTGCCCGACCGGGGAGATGCTAGCCGCCGCGAGCTGAAGGGACTGTGAAGCACGCCTAAAGAGGGCCTTAGACTTCACGGGCGAGGACGCATGGGCCCGCGCCACCCGCTGGATTCGCGCGAACAAGCCGCCGGCCGACCATACTACGCAGCATAAAACTGGCACTAGACTTCGCAGGATCCGGCCGTCCCCGGTCGCGCGAGGGTCGGCGGCCGGAGCGACTCGACCGTCCGTCGCCGCACACCATCAGCCGCATGAGGCGTATGACCGACTCGCGCCAACTCATCGACGTCGCGCTCGTCGCGTGGTTCGCCCTCACCGGCCTCGGTGCGGCGTACGTGGCGTACGACGCATTTGTTCGCACCCCAGAGATGCGCGTCATGAAGTGGGGCTGGCTGCTCGTGACGCTCTACACCGGCCCGGTGGGCGCGGCCGTGTACGTCCTGGCGTGTCAGGAACCAGCCCCCGGCGCCCACGAACAGTTCGTGCGACCGCTCTGGAAGCAGGCGCTTGGTTCCACGATCCACTGTCTCGCGGGAGACGCGAGCGGGATCGTCTTCGCCGCGGCCGTCACCGCCGCCCTAGGCCTGCCGATGGGACTGGACCTCGTCGTCGAGTACGTCCTGGGCTTCGCCTTCGGGCTCTTCGTCTTCCAGGCGCTCTTCATGCGCGGCATGCTCGGCGGCTCGTACGCGCGAGCCGTGCGGCGCGCCTTCCTCCCGGAGTGGCTGTCGATGAACGCGGTGATGGCGGGGATGACGCCGGTCATGGCGGTGCTGATGTCGCGCGACATGCGGGCGATGGAAGCGACCTCGCTCCGCTTCTGGGGGGTGATGTCGCTCGCCTCACTCGTCGGCGCCGCCGTCGCGTACCCGGTCAACGCCTGGTTGGTCGCGGTCGGGATGAAGCACGGGATGGGGACCGAGCGCGTGCTGGGCGCCGGTGGTCACCCCATCGCCGTCGAACGCGGCCGCGAGGCGCGCCTCGCGGCGGCTGGCACGACGGCCCGAGGCGCCGCGACGCCCGAGACAGGGGCAGTGGCAGACACGCGAGGGCCACGGGGTGAGATGGGGGCCATGTCGCACGAGATGCCCCGCATCGCGCCCGCCACGCCCGCCACGCCCGCCCCCGCGCAGCCCGAGCGGCATTCGGACGGGCCGGAGGATCCAGGCGTGCCGCCCGCGATGGTGCACGGGGGCATGGGGACCCCCGAACGGCCGGCCGCGACGACGGCCCAGGTGGCCGCCGTGACGATCCTCACGGTGCTCGCGCTCGGCGCCGGGACGCTGGTGGCGGCGCTCGGCGGTGACCTCACAATGCGGCCAGGGATGCCGGCCGCGCCCGCGTCAGGACACGCGGCTCCGGGGACCGGCATGCCCGCGATGCCCGGCATGCCCCCGACTCGGTAGCCGAGGCCAACACCCGGGCCGGTCGCCGCCCTTCGGAGGCGGAGATCGGGCCGGCAAGCGGCGCGCGAGCGTGCTCCCCGAGGATGTGCCTGGCGGTGGGCCTGGCGGTGGGCCTGGCCGTGGGCCCGGCGCGGCACTCGACGGCTACGCGCCGTGCGCCGAGACTAGATCGGGAGCCGGAGGGTGAACCGACTTCCAGCCACCGCGCCGGTCGGGGTGGTCGCCGGCGCGTACGTCACGTCGCCCCCGTGCGCCTCGGCGATGCCCTTCACGATGGCGAGCCCGAGGCCCGCGCCGCCCCCGGATGCCCGCGCCGGATCCGCCCGGAAGAAGCGCTCGAAGAGGCGCGTCCGGTGCTCCGGCGCCACGCCCGGCCCGCTATCCACCACGTGGACCGCCACCGTCGTCGGCGAACGTGTGAGGTGGACGCGTACGCCCCCGCCGGCCGGGCTGACCCGCACGGCGTTGTCGAGCAGGTTGTCGAGCGCCTGGCTCACCAGCACGGCGTCCACGGCGGCGACGACCGGCGGACCGTCCGCCGCGTCGCCCGCGGCCTCGGGCCGCTCGGGCGCAGCCCCCGGCACGAGCGCAACGCGGACGGCACGGGCCTCGCCGACTTTGGCGGCACGGAGACACGCCGCCGCGGTGAGCGCCTCCACGTCCGTCGGGACCCGCCGCGGCTGCAGGACGCCGGCGTCGCTGCGAGCCAGGAGCAGAAGCCCGGCGGCCAGTTCGCCGACGCGGTCCGCCTCGGCGATCCCGTCGGCCAGCGCGGCCCGGTACTCGTCGGGAGCTCGGTCGCGCCGGAGCGCCAACTCGAGCCCCGCCCGGAGCACTGCGAGCGGATGCCGGATCTCGTGGCTCGCGTCGGCCACGAACCGACGCTGCGCGGCGAAGGCCGCTTCGAGGCGCGCGAGCATGTCGTTGAGGACCGCGACGAGACGGTGATACTCCTCGGCATCGGCGTGGGCCTGCAGCCGCGCGCCCAGCGAGCCGGCGGTGATGGCGGCCGCCTGTTCCGCCACCTCCCGTGCCGGTCGGATCGCGCGGCCCGCGAGCGCCCAGCCGCCTCCGAAGGTCAGCACGGTGGCCGTCGCGCCGAACGCGGCGAGCGTCCACACCATGGCGCGGAGCACCTCGTCCACCGGGGCGGCGGGAGCGGCCACCTGCAGGACGTGGCGCTCGTGCCCCCGACCGAGCCGGGCGAGCGGAAGGTAGACCATCCGTAACGGCCCGCCGTCCCAGCGGCCACCCGTCGCCACGACCCGGTCGCGCGCGGCCGCCGCGAGGGCACCAGGGGCCAGCGGGAGGTCGCGCACGCCGAGGCTCCGGCTGCGGAGCACCGGGCGTCCGTCCAGGCCCCAGATCTCCGCGTAGCGGACCAACTGCGCAAGCTCGCGCTGGTCGGCCGCGGGCGGGTCGAAGGCGCCCTCATGGAAGTGCATCGCGTCGGCGGGCGCGTCGGCCAGCGTGGCCGCCTCGATAGCGCCGAGGCGCAGCAGGGTGGCATCGAGCTGGCCCACGAGGGCACGCCGCAGCAGCACCATGGCCACCAGCGCGGCGAGCGTGAACGCGCCCGCCATCAGCGCGGCGAAGCGCCCGGCGAGCCGCGTCCGGAACGACGTGGGGCGACGGCCGGACGCCGGGCGGGCACCGTCGGACTTCCGCGCGGGGCCCTCGGCGGTGTCGGCGCGCACGGCGCCGCCGTCGCCGCTCACGTCGCGGTGTTGGCCAGTCGGAGCACGAACCCGACCCCACGCACCGTCTGCACGAGCGGCGGCCCGCCCGCCTCGGCGAGCTTGCGCCGGAGATTCCCGACGTGCACGTCGACGACGTTGGAATCCGGGTCCACCTGCAGGTCCCACACCTTTTCCAGGAACTCGGTGCGCCGGACCACCTGCTCCGGCCGGGAGACGAGCAGCTCGAGGATCTGAAACTCCCGGGCGGTCAGCGGCAGGACCTGCCCCCCGCGCCGCGCGACGTGCCGGAGGCGGTCCACCTCGACGTCCGCGTAACGCAAGGCTTCGACGCGTCCGGTCGGCGCGCCGCGCCGCGTCAGCGCACGGAGGCGGGCGAGCACCTCCTCCAGCGTGAACGGCTTGGTGACGTAGTCGTCCGCGCCCAGGTCGAGGCTCTGCACCAGCGAGGCGGTGTCGTCGCGCGCGGTGAGTATCAGCACGGGGGTGCGCACGCCGGCCGCGCGGAGTTCGGCCACGATCTGGAACCCGTTCTTGCCGGGCAGCATGACGTCGAGGACGACGGCGTCGTACGGCTCGGTGTGCGCGAGCAACGAGCCCTCGGGTCCGGTGGCCGCCACGTCCACGGCCCAGCCCTCCTCGCGGAGCGCCTGGGCGACGTAGCCGGCCAGCTTCGGGTCGTCCTCGACGAGCAGTGCGCGCACGCGCGAACGATCACCCCCACGTGCGTCCCGGCGCAACAGGCGCCGCGCCGCCGACATCACGTGGCCGGGGACGACGCGCGGTGCGCGACACGCGCCGCGCGTCGCCACCCGTCGCGTGGCGGTCCCCAACTCTGAAGCCGTCCTTAGCCGACCTTCACGGTCACTTCAGACGGCGGGCGTGAGATTGCAGGCACTCCTGGGACGCGACGTGGTCGCACGTCCCAGCGCCATCGACTCTCGAACACCCCACACCATGCGCTCCCTCCCGCGCCCGATTCGCCGCCCACTCCCGGGCTTCCCGCTCCGCCCCGCCCTGCACCGCCCGGCGCCGACGCACTTCGGCGGCACCCGTGTGTCCGCGGCGGTCGCGCATTGCCGCGGCCGAGCGCCCCGGTTGCGTGCCGTCGCGCTCGCGGCCCTGACCGCGCTGCTCGTGACCGCGCGCCCCGCGTTCGCGCACGGCCGCCTCAAGACGGCGTCCCCGGGCCCACAGTCGCGAGTCACCGGCGTCGTCCGATCCCTCCGACTGACGTTCACCGAGCGACCGGAAGCCGCCGTCTCGGCGATCACGCTCGTCGGGCCAAACGGCGGGTCGGTCCCCCTCGGTACAGCGGCCCTCGACCCGCGCGACCCGATGACGCTCGTCGCGCCCGTCACCCGCGGGCTCGGCGCGGGGAGGTACGAGGTGCGGTGGCAGATGGCCGGACGTGACGGCCACCCGGTGCGCGGCACGTACACGTTCAGGGTGGTCGGCTCGACGTCATCCGCCGCCACGGCGCCGGTCCGCCGCACCTAGCGCCGCACCTAGCGCCGCACCTAGCGCCGCACCTAGCGCCGCACCTAGCGCCGCACCCGTACACCACCACGGCCGCGGGGTCCGCCGCGGCCGCCGCCCCGGCGTGCTCGCGGTCCGACGTATTTCGTCGCGCGTCATGGGGGGCGCCGTGGATGGAGCGCACCCCGGCTGGCGTCCGGCTGTGGTGGTCGACGAAGACGTCTCTCGTCGCGGCGAGCCCCACATGCACGTTCGCAAACAGCTCACCGGTCCATGAGCGCCTGCAGGAGCAGTCGTCCGAGCCCCGCCCGCGGCCGCACCACCGCCGGCCGTCCCAGGCATGCGGCCGGGCCACGCGACCAACGGCCACCGCTTTACGCCACCTCAAACCACTCGCTGCGGTGCCCACGGCGCCGAGCGCGGCCGCACAACGACCACTTCGCGTGCACCCCGGTGCTGGGCGGCCGCGGTCGACATGCGCGGGAGGGTGCGGCGCGTGGTCGCCGCCCCGGTCGCTGCCCGCGCACGCAGGTGCGGCAGGGAGCATGGCGGTGCCTGTTCCCGCACCGACAGAGCGGCCGTCTCGTGATGCCGTCAGCGCCGCGGGCCACGCGTCCGGGCGCCTTGGCCCCGAGCCATGACTCGGCGCCCAGAGGTGCCGGATGCGGCGCACTTCCGGATCGGGCCGCCCACGGGCGGCGGCGAAGACGCGTGCCACCGGGCGCCCCTGGCGCCGCGCGCCAGTCATCGCGATGCCGGGCCCGGTCCCTTCGCCGGCGCACGCGGCGCATGTCCGCCGTGCGGCGCGACGTTCGCGCCCTCGGGCTCCCGCCACGGACGGCTGACCTACCATCCGCCAGGGCCGGCATGAGGCCGCTCCGGTACTCCGCGCCGCTCCGCCATCGGCTTGCCGGTGTGCCGGATACCGGTACCTTGTCGCGGCATCGCCTGCCCACGTTCGATACCTTCGGTACCCGCATCGCGACGGCGCAGATCGCCCGACTCGCGCCACGGCACGGAGGCCCATGTCCTCGCCCGATCCTCGCTACGACCGCTACGACCGCTACGACCGCTACGACCGGCGCCACTTCCTGCAGGGCCTCGCGCTCGGCGGGCCGCTCTTCGCAGTACGCGGCGCGTTCGCGGAGGCGCTCACCGAGACGGCGCAGACCATCGAGGGCCCGTTCTACCCAGACCGGATGCCGCTCGACACCGACAACGACCTGCTGATCATCAACGACGCCATCACCCCGGCGGTGGGCGAGGTCGCCTACCTGCACGGCCGGGTGCTCTCGCGGAGCGGACAGCCGGTGCGGAACGCGACGGTGGAGATCTGGCAGGTGGACGCCTTGGGCTCGTACGTGCACACCCGCGGACGCGATCCGAGCGGCCTCGATCCGAACTTCCAGGGCTACGGCCGCGCCCTCACGGGTTCCACGGGCGACTACCTGTTCCGGACCATCGTGCCGCGGCCCTACGCGTTGTACGGCGTGACGCGCGCGCCGCACATCCATCTCGCCGTGAGCCTCAATGGGCGTCGGGTCCTCACGACCCAGGTGCTGGTGCGCGGGCACCCGGATAACGCGACCGACGGGGTGCTGCAGGGGCTCGCGCCCCCGGCGCGCGCGACCGTGCTCGCGGACTTCGGGCGCGCCCCCGGTGCGCGCTCGGGCGAACGGACCGCGCGCTTCGACGTGGTGCTCGGCCGGACGGCCTTCGAGGGCGACGACGGGGTGCTGCGCGGCGGCATGGGCCGCTCCATCGGGACGCGATTCTGGGACATCCTCAAGGCGCAAGGGCGCGACACCCTCCGGTAGGGTCGTGCACCCCCGGGAGCATACCGATGCACAGCGGCCTACCTCTGCGAGGCCGAACTCGAGGGGAAGATCTGGCAGGGTAGTGCTAGTGGTCTGAGTTGGTAGAAGGTGGCCAGTCTGGCGCGGGTAGTGCGGCGCGGAGCGGGCTCCCATACTGGAGAGAGCCATGCCCGCGCCGTATGCCGTGCCGATCACGGTCAGCGAGGCTGACCGGCTGACGCTGCAGAGCTGGGCGCGCCGCCCGAAGACGGCCCAGGCACTCGCGTTGCGGGCCCGCATCGTCCTCGCGGCGGCGGCAGACGACGGGGCGAGCAACGGGGAGATCGCGGCGCGGCTCGGCACCCACCGCCACACGGTCGCGAAGTGGCGCCAGCGGTACGCGACGCGCGGCCTCGCGGGGCTGACCGACGAGCCCCGGCCCGGCGCGCCGCGCACGATCACCGATGACCGGGTCGATCAGGCGCTCGCCGCCACCCTCGAGCAGGCGCCGCCCAACGGCACGCACTGGAGCACGCGGCAGCTCGCCCGACGCGTCGGCTTGAGTCAGACCGCCGTGAGTCGCATCTGGCGGGCGTTCGGCCTGCAGCCGCACCGCACCGAGACGTTCAAGCTCTCACGCGATCCGCAGTTCGTCGAGAAGGTGCGCGACGTGGTCGGGCTCTATCTCGCGCCGCCGGACCGGGCGCTCGTGCTGTGCGTCGACGAGAAGACGCAGGTCCAGGCGCGCGAACCGACCGTGCCCGTCATGCCGATGCGCTCCGCGCAGCTGGAGCGGCGCACGCACGACTACGTGCGGCATGGGACGACGGACCTCTTCGCGGCCCTCGACGTGCACCTCGTGCTCGACAACGCCGCCACGCATAAGACCGAGATCATCCGGCGGTGGCTGCGGAAGCGCCCGCGCTACCACGTGCACTTCACGCCCACATCCGCGTCGTGGCTGAACCTCGTGGAGTGCTGGTTCAGCATCCTGCAGCGGCGCGAGCTCGCCCGCGGCGTGTACCGCAGCACCTACGCGCTGGAGCGCGCGATCCGGCAGTACGTCGCGGTGGCGAACACGGAGGCGAGGCCCTTCGTCTGGACGAAGACTGCCGACGAGATCCTCGCCTCCGTCGCTCGGTTCTGTCTACGTACTTCCGACTCGGGCTACTAGGCGCACGAGTCTCACGCGCTGTTCGGGCGTGAGAAGCGCCGCCATTCGGCACTCGGTCGCCTCTCCCCTCGCTCGGATGGCCCCGATGTGCGGCTCGAACACCTCCCGCTGATCGGGCGTCATCTTCGGCAGTCACCCGCATCTCGGGCGCAGGCCCCCGTGTGCCTCGCGCAACCACGGCCCGAGGCGCCTGCGGAGCACGAAGTCGAGCGAGTCGAGGGCGCGCCAGTCGGCGCGATTCGACACCCGTAACCCGGCACACAGGTCTCGGAGAGCACTCCTCTGCGGTTCGGTGAGCTCGCGGTCCGCGCGGTGCTCCACGACGAAGCCGAGCGGGTCCAACTCGTCTCGCACGGGCGCCGCTACGGGGCGCGGCGCGGCCCGCGCGTTAGACGACCGCGTTGCGCACCTCCGGCTACGAGAGCGGCGGCGAGAAGCGGCATCGGCACCCTCTTCCACACGCGCATCTGCAGCATCATCAGCACCCCGGCCCGCCTGGGTTCGACCGGCAGAGGTCCGCCCGACTCGGCTCCTCCATCCCCGGGTCCTGACCGCCGCGCCGGTGCAGCGCCGAGAGCGCGTGCTCGGCCTCCCGCCGCACGGTGGCGTCTCGGTCGGCGAGCGCTTGGCGGAGCGCCGGGCGGCTGGCCCGGTCGCCGACGAGGCCGAGTGCCGTGACCGCCGCGATCCGCACGCGAGGGTTGGGGTCCGCCGTCGCGGTGGCGCGCAGCATCGCCATCGGATCGCCCGCCCCGGCGGCGGCCGGCACGGTCCACTCGGACAACCCGTCAGCGCCGCGTTGGCCCATGCCCTCGGCGGCCGCCTCGCGCACCAGCTCCACGGTGTCCCGGAGCGCGCCGACGAGCGCCGGGCCGACGGTGCCCGGCGGGCCGCCGACGAGGGCGAGCGCATGCGCCGCCGCTCGGCGTACGCGGAAGTCCCCGTCCCGCGTCGCCGCGCGCGCGAGCGATGCCGCCACCAGCTGGGCCGCCTCGCCCAGGGCGCCGAGCGCCTCGGCGGCCGGGCGGCGCACAAACGGGTCCGGGTCGCTGAGTGCGCCCGCGAGCGCGGGGGCACTGGTCGGCGCCGCGTCGGGGCCGAAGTCTCGAAGCACGGCGACCGCCTGTGTCCGCACCACCGGGTGCGCGGAGTCGGCGAGCAACGCGGCGACGGCCGGCACCGCGTCGCGCTGGAGCTGCTCGCGCACCCGGCCGCCGCCCCGCCCGGCATGCCGGATCGCCGAGGCGGCGGCGACACGCACCGGGTCGCTCGTGTCGGCGAGCGCCGCGACCAGGGCGGTCACCACCTTGGGCGCGTTCGGCTGGAGGCGGAGCACCTCGCCCAGCGCGGCCGCGGCGTCAAGCCGGCCGTCGAGGCCGGGCGCGGCGAGCTGCGCAATCCACGCGTCGCTGGGGCGGCCCTTGTAGCCGGGGTCGGTGTAACAGCCAGCACTTCCGGTGAGGGCGGCGATCACCACACCGGCCGCGACGAGCACCCGAGGCGGCGTCGCGCTCCTTTGGCGGATGCCGCTCCGCGTCCGCGTCCGCGAGATCGCCGCGCCGAGCGCGTCGCCACGGCCGGCCGGTGCGAGCGTGGCGAGGCGAGGCGCGCCAGAGGTGGCGCCGTCGGCAGCGCGGCACGTCGGGCCGCACGGCACGTCGGCGGCAGCGCCCGTGGGCCGCGGGCGGGCTGTCTCGTGCTCCATCGGGTGCGCCTCTGGCGTGGTTCGGGTTGGACAGACGGGCGGGTGGCAAGCCATGGCTCCGGCTACCAGCCTCGCTATCGTCGCGGTTCCTCCGTGCCTGCTGCGCACCCGTCCGGGCGGTACGCTTCCCTCGGAGCCGCCGCGACCAGGCCCACGCGCTCCGGCGGCCGAGGGTGCGTTTGTCACCGCTGACGTACGTGCCACCGCTCGCGTGCGGCGGGGGTGGTCATGGCCTCGCCGGACACGCGTCCGCTGCGGGCAGACGCCACGTCGGCGCACAGCAAACTGTGCTTCGCACGCGCAACCCACCACCCACGCAAGCCAGTAGCCCCAGTCGTGGCACCACCCCGGTCCGCGCGCCACCCGAGCCCCGTCGCGCGCCGCGCTCCGGCACTTGCGTCTCCGCGAGCCGCTCGCTGCGGTACGCGGCGATGTGGCGCCGGCCTTCAGCCCTGGAGCGGACAGACACCACGACAGACACGCCGTGTGCAACGCCGGCGCGTACAACTCGGGCTGGGTGCTACAGAGTTGTGGTTGACGTGCAGGAACCTACCGCCAGCGCGGTGCTCGCGCAGCGGCGCGACCTCCGACCCGCAGCGGCCGCCCCAGTCTGCCCGACATCCTGATACACGCCGGCCCCACCGCGGAAGCGCGCGAGCGCGTCGCGCTGGCGCCGGGGCAGCCGGTGGCCGGCCACGCGCAGCACCTGCTGGGGCGCCAGGTCGAGGAGCCGGAGGGAACCCTGCGCCGCCTCCCGCACCACGACGTGGCTCCCGGCCTGGGCGAGCACGATGACGGCGGCGAGCCCGTTCGGGCCGCTGCCGACGACGACGGGGTCCGGACGGGGCGTCACGGCCGCGTGGGCGCCGCGCGGGCGCGACGCGACGGCAGGACGAACGAACGCTCGGTGCGCGGCATGAACGGCATGAACGGCATACGCGGCGCTCGGGCATGGTTCGGGCCGGTCTCCCAGCCCCGTACCGTCGCCCGGTACCGCGGGAAGGCACCACGGGCGGACACCGGCCGAGCCGGCCTGCTACTCGGCCACGCCTGCGGCCCTCTCCATGGCCATGCGACGGGCGTCGGCCGGCGTGGTCGGCGGCGCCGCCGCCGGCGAGACGGCGGCGACATGCGTGAGCGACTCGTGGTCCGACGGCGACGGCACGCGGGCGACGTTCACGTCGATGGACAGCGCGACGCCGTTCCACCGCTGCACCACGTCGAGCACCCCCTGCCAGGCGGACGCGAAGGCGTGCCCGGTGGCCTGCGGCGGCTTGTCCGGCGCGAAGCGGCGGCCGTCCGCCACCCAGACGTGCGGGGTGTGCGCGACGCCGGCCTGCGCGAAGACGGCCTGCATGTCGCGGTAGACCTCGGCCGCGTTGCGCGTGTGCACGTAGACGCCCGGCACGAACCGCCCGTCGGCGAGCACGCGCGCGACCCACGCGCGGTAGTAGTCGCGCATGGCCGGCGGCACCGACGCCATGTACTCGAGGTCGAGGAAGATGACCGTCCCCCGCGCGAACCCCTCCGCCGCGGTCCGCGCCACCGCGTCCGCCGCCTCGACCTCCCCCCGCGGGCCGCTCACCAGGTCGGCGTCGCACACGGCCCCGCGCCGCGCGGCGGCCGGCGCCGCCCGAGAGCCCGGCCGCGGCGTGCGCCCCCACGTCTGCTGCCCGACGTAGATGACCGCCGTGCCCCAGCCCATGTCGGCCAGCGCCCGGCGCCTGCCGCTCCAGGAAGCGTCGCGGTGGCAGGGCGCCGGCAGGTAGTAGCCCACCCACTCGTAGGGAGCGTCGGAGGCCTTCCAGGCCCGCATGGCGCGGTCGCCCGGGTACACGCTCGTGTCGAACCCGAGGTGGCGCCCGGCGTCCGGTGCGCGGTCTGCCACGGCCAGGTCGGCCGCTTCACCCGTCGCCACCCCGGCGAGCGTCGGCACAGTGCGGCCGAGCGCCTGCAGGTCCGCGCGTAGGCCCGCGACTACCGAGAGTCGCAGCACGCCGGGCACGGCGAGGAGCGCCACAGCGAGGCCGAGGCAGGCAGCCCGAATCAGGGGCACCTGAGTGCCACGCGCGGACCGGGGGGACCAGCGCGCCAGACGAGCGAGCAGCGTGTGATGCACATCACAGAGGATGGGAGGCCCTCCATGATACGCGCCGCCTGTCAGGCCGTTCCCATACGCGGCGACGAGTCGGGGGCACTGGCTGACCGCTCAGCCAGCCGGCGCGCATGGCCGGCACCGGACGCGCCCCGAACGGCCGGGACGGATCAGACCGGCTTGCCCAACTCGTTCGCCTGGTCCTCGACCGCTTCGCGTGTCGCGTGCGCCTTGCCGAGAGCGGCGTAGGCGCGCTGGATGCCGATCAGGTCGACCATCGCGCTCAGGGCGTTCACGTTGCTCCCCTCGCGCATGCCCTGCCGCACCATCGTGGTGCCAGGGGCGCCGACACGCGGGGCCGTCGGGACGGCGTGCCCGCCGGCTTCGTGGGCGAGCTGAACGACCGGGCCGAGGGGCATCTCCAAGCGGAGGTGCCCTACCACCCGGCCGTCGGCCAGCATGCGTCCGCCCCCATCCAGCGTGATCTGCGCCGCACCCGCGGGGATCCGGATCGGCCCGTCCGGGCCCAGCAACGCCGCCCCGGTCGCGTCCTGGATGCTCCCGTCGACGGCGAGCGAGAAGCTCCCGCCGCGCGTCCAGCGCTCGCCGCCCGGCGTGGCTACCACGAAGAACCCGGGGCCCGACAGTGCGAGGTCGAGCGGCGCGCCCGTGTCCATCAGCGGCCCCTGCCGCAGGTCCGTCGCCGCATCGGGGACCGGCACCGACGGCCCCTCTTCCGCCGGGCCGACGGCCGCCGGGCCGACGGCCGCCGGGCCGACGGCCGCCGGGCCGACGGCCGCAGCGCCCAGCACCCGCGCGAACACCCGCTCGCCCTTGAAGGCGGCGGTATCGACGTTCGCCAAGTTGTGGGCGGCCACTTCTTGGCGGCGCTCGTAGTACCGGAAGGCGGCGGCGAGCGGATCGCGTAGGGCGGGCGGCAGCGACGGCGGCATGGCCGGACAGGACGGGTGGCAGGTCGCGAGGCGCACACGCGGTGGCTCGAGCGGCCTCTCGTGGGTCGTAGCTCCGACAGCAGACGATCCACACGGCGTCGCCGTTACCGCCGCCCGAGCACGGCCGCTGCGGTGCCGTCAGGTGAACGCGCATGCCGTGCCGCGAAGGGATCTACCCGCCGAGCCGGTCCAGGCGCCCGCCGTCGATCACGAGCGCCGCGCCCTGCACGAACCGCGCGTCGGCGGAGGCTAGGTACGCGATAGCCGCCGCCACGTCGTCGGGCGTGCCCACGGCCGCGCGGTCGACGACCTCAAGGCCGGCGCGCACATTGGGGTTGTCCCACAGCATGGGCGTATCGACGGCCCCGGGCAGCACCGCGTTGACGCGCAGCCCCCGTGCGCGGGCTTCGAGCGCCGCCGACCGGGTTAGGGACACGAGCCCCGCCTTCGCGGCGGCGTAGGCGGCGGCCTGCGGCGTGGTCTCGAGGGCGTGCACGCTGGCGACGTTGATGATCGCGCCGCCCGGACGCATCGCCGCGAACGCCTCGCGGATGAAGAAGAAGGCGCCGAGCAGGTCGACGGCCAGTACGCGCCGCCAGTCGTCGGCGGTGAGGTCGGGGATCGCCTTGACCACCATCAGGCCGGCGTTGTTGACCACCACGTCGAGCCGGCCGAAGCGCGCCACCGCCTCGGCCACGCACGCGCGCACCTGCGCTTCGTCGGCGACGTCGCACGGCGCACCCGCGGCGCCGGCCGCCCCCGCCGCGCGCAGCCCGTCGGCCGCGCGCGCCGCCGCCGCCGCGTCGCGGTCGGCGATCACCACGCGCGCCCCCTCGGCCGCGAAGCGCCGCGCGGCGGCGAGTCCGATGCCGCTCGCACCGCCCGTCACGATCACCGTCTGTCCGTCGAAGCGTCGGGCCTCGCGGCCCGTGGGGATCTCGTGGGCTGCGGCTTCCGGGAGTCCCGCGTCAGGGCGGCGCATGGGGCCGCTCATGGGGTTCTCATGGGGCTCTCATCGGCGCTCATACCTCGCCGCCCGCGCGTGGCATGCCGGGCGCCGCGCGGTCCTGGGGCGGGGCGTGCAGCGGGCGCTCGCGTGCCCACAGCGCCGCCCGGGCGGCGTCGCCAGCCCCGGCGTGACGCGGCCGCACGGTGGTCACCGTCAGGGCAGTGCTCTGGGTCGGCAGCACGGCGCGCCATTCACGGATCAGCGTCGCGTACGCCGCGCCTACTGGGCGAATGGCGCGGTTGAGATCGAAGAGGCCGAGCGGGTTGACGCGGCCGTTGTCCTCACGGAGCGCGGTGTCCCAGTCCACCTGGTCGGTGAGCGAGTACCACGTGAAGCCGAGCACCGGCACGCCGTCGTTCCGCACGCGGAGCACGTTCGCCCACTGCTTGTGCAGCCAGGCCACCGATTCATCGCCCGTCGGCCCCTGCACGAGGTTCGTCTCGGTGTGCATCACCGGTAGCCGGTAGCGGTCGAAATACTGGCGCGTGATGACGGCGTAGCCGAACACCTCCCCCGAGGCGCGCGTCGAGCCGTCGGCCTCCACGCGGTGCTCGTTGGTCACGTAGTAATCGTTCCCCAGCACGCAGTGGTGCTTGAGCGTCTCGTCGAGGAAAGCGTGGTACTCCGCGCGCGTCAGGCCGTTGTCGAGCAGGTACTCGTACATCTCCGAGCTCACGCGACGCCCGTAGTTCAGGTCGAGCGAGAGGAAGCGGACCTGATTGAGAAAGTCGGCGCGCGGCAGCGCGGCGGGGCTCGCGGCGTGGAAATACTCGCTCGACTCGCTCTGGATGAAGAGCGCGTCGGGGCGCACGTCGAGGATCGCGCGCATGGCGAGCACGTTCGCCCGCACGACGTGCTTGATGGCGGTGACGAACGCCGCGTCCGTGGTCAGCTGCTCGTTCCACCAGCCGTACTTGGCCGAGAAGAGCGCGCAGACGTACATCTCGTTCACCGGCGTGTAGAGCTGCACCCACGGGAAGCGGGTCGCGAAGGCGCGTGCGTACCCGGCGAAGAGCGACGCGAAGTCGGGGTTCTGGAAGTCACCGACCCAGTCGGGCACCCCGAAGTGGCACAGGTCGACGATGGGCGTGAGGTCGCGCCGCGCGAGGTCGGCGAACGTCTCGTCGGCGAACGCCCAGTCGTAGCGGTCCGGCCCGAGCCAGGTCGTGTGGATCGGGGGGCCGTAGCGCAGGTAGTCGACCCCGAGCTGCTGAACGAGGTCGAAGTCGGTGCGCCAGTGCTGATAGTGGCCGCACTTGGCCATCTCGTCGACGCGCACGCGCACGCCCTGCGCGTTCCGCACGGTCGGGTAGCTGTTCTCGATGCCGGTCGCGAACATGAAGGCCATCGTCGGATCGGGCGTCTGGTGGTGGCGGGTGGGCCGGCGGCGCGGGGCGCGAGGAGGGCGAGCGCAGGTGGACCGGTCGCTGGGGGCACGAAGCGGTCCAGGCGGCCCGGCGGGGCGGTCGCGCGTGTCCCGCGCCAGACCCGGCTGCCGTGCTGCTGCCCTCCTGGTGCCCTCCCGCTGCCATGCCCGCCCGACGAGCCCCACCACCGCCCGCGTGGCGAGCGTTGTGCAAGGCGCCGTGCGACGGACCCAGCGGGCGATACAGACGTCAGGCGACGCGGCAGCGTCCTGGCGGCAGCCGTCCACCCTCGTGACGCCAGGACGTACAGACAGGAGCACGGTATGAGCACTGCGCACGGCCAGGCCCCCACCGCCGCCGGCCGCAACAAGCGCCGGCTGCAGCTCGTCGTCGGGTTCACGTCGGTGTACCTCATCGCCGAGGTCGTCGGCGGCATCGTAACGAAGAGCCTCGCCCTGCTCGCCGACGCCGGACACATGCTCACCGACGTCGGCGGACTCGTGCTCGCGCTCATCGCGATCCGCCTGGCTGAGCGCCCGGCGACGCCGCAGCGCACGTTCGGCTACTACCGCATCGAGATCCTCGCGGCGCTCACCAACGCCGTCGTCCTGATCGTCATCTCACTCTACATCCTGTACGAGGCCTACCAGCGGTTCCGGAACCCGCCGGAGGTCGCGAGCGGCGGGATGCTGGTCGTGGCCGGCATCGGCCTCGTCGTGAACCTCGCCGGCATGTTCCTCCTCCGGGGCAGCTCGGCCGAGAGCCTCAACATGAAGGGGGCGTACTTCGAGGTGCTGTCCGACATGATCACCTCGGTCGGCGTGATGGTCGCCGGCGTGATCATGCTCACGACTGGATGGTACTACGCCGACCCCATCATCTCGGCGGGGATCGGGCTGTTCATCCTGCCCCGCACGTGGAAGCTCCTACACGAGGCGGTGGGCGTACTGCTCGAGGGGACGCCGGCCGACGTCGACCTCGCCGCCGTACGCGCGACCATCGCCGCGGTGCCGGATGTCGTCGGCGTGCACGATCTACACGTGTGGTCCCTCACCTCGGGCACCAACGCGCTCAGCGTGCACGTGGTCGCCGCCGACGGGGCGGCGTACGGGGCGGTGCTTGCGGCGATCCAAGCCGGCGTCACGAGCGGCCACAAAATCGCCCACCTCACCGTGCAGGTCGAGCCGCCGGAATGGGAGACGGGCGAGACCCACCTGTGACCGGCCGCTGACCGTTCGGTGACCGGCCACTGACCGGCCGCCTCAGCCATCGGAATGGGCGCCGTGGGGTGGTGCGTCGTCGGCCGGCGGCGGCGGGGGGCGGCGGGTACGCGCCTGGATGGACCGCCGTAGCCATTGGTTCGTGCTCTCCGGCGAGGACATCGACCGCACGGTGGCCTGGCTCGACCGTCACGGGCACGCCGCCGTGGGCGTCTGCCGGCTCATTCCGGCGCTGCGCACGGTCGCGTTGGTGCCGGCAGGGTTGGTCCGCATGCCGCTCGCGCCGTTCCTGCTGTACTCCGCAGCCAGCACCATGGCGTGGACGGCGGCGCTCGCGTACGCCGGCCGGCTGCTGGGCGCGAACGAAGCGCGGGTGCGCGTCGTGCTCGGCCCGGCACCCGGGTCGTGGTCGGCGCGGTAGTCGTGGCGTACGTGGTCTACTACGTGGTCTACGTGGTCCGGGTCGTCCGCCATCGCCGCGCACCTCACCCGGCCGACCCCCGAGGCGCCGGGGGCGGCTCACGCACCCTGGTCGGGCAGGACCCGGGCGGACCTCGCCGGCGCTGTGCCGGACTACACTCGGTCGCCGGTGTCGCCGACCCGCCGCCCGGCGGGCGGGGGAGACGGCGGCCCTTCCTGCTTCAGCGGGCCGAGCACGCGGAGCGTCAGGAAGTTGACCAGGGCGAGGATGGCCGCGATGTCGTACAGGCCGTAGCCGACGGCTCCGCCCACCACGCCCGTGGTCCACAGGCTCGCCGCGGTGGCCGTGCCGCGCACCTGATTCCCGCCCTTCAGGATCGCCCCGCCGCCGATGAAGCCGATGCCGGTGATGAGCCCCTCGAGGATGCGGGCCTGCCCGGACGAGCGGAGGCCGAGCACCGCGATGGCCACGAGCACGAAGCCGCAGCTCGCCACGGCGACGAGCGGGAAGGTGCGCAGCCCCGCGCTCCGCTCCTCCCGCTCCTGGTGCCAGCCGACGGGCAGGACGAGGGCGTACGCCACGAGGAGGTCGCGGAGGTGGCCTAGCACCTCGGGCCAGGGGGTCACGGCCGCAGCGCGCTCGGGAGCCACCCCCCGTGCGGCCGGCGTCGCCCGGCCGCGCGCGGCAGGAACGGCGCGTGGGGACGGAGGTGGAACTCGGGGCGGTTCAGTGGTGCCCCCCAGCATGATGACCGCCGCCGTGGTGCCCACCGCCCCCGACCCCGCCGCCGAACAGTCCGCCCCCGCCGTGCCCCTGTCCGCCGCGGAGCAGGCGCGCGAGCCCCGCGGCGGCGATGCCGCCGCGGGCGACCTTGCCCAGCGTGCCGCCCAGTGATCCGCCGAACGGCCCGGCGGGCGCGCCCGGTGCCCCGCCCGGTGCTCCGCCCGGTGCTCCGCCCGGTGCTCCGCCCGGCGGCGGGTCTCCGGCCGGACCAGGTGCCGGAGGCGCCAGCCCCATCCCGCCGAGGAGCGGGTCGAGGAGCCGGTCGAGGAGCCCCGGTTGCTGCTGCGCCTGCGCAGCCACGCCCGCCAGGTACCGCCGGTCCTGCAGCCGGTCGTCGATGCCGTCGCCGTTGACGTCGGGGAACCCGGTGCCGCCGGCGGCCGGGGCCTGCGTCAGCAGGTAGCGCCCGAGCGCGACGCGCTCCTGCGGCGAGAGGCGGGCGAGCGCCGTCTCCGCGGCTTCCTGAGAGTCCGCGGGCGGGAGCTGGGCGGCCACCTGCTGGTGGCGGCGCACGGCTTCTTCCCCCGAGATCGCCTGAGGGTCCTCGGCGTAGCGTCGGACGAACGTCGAGTCGGTGTCGTCTGGGTTGCTGGGCCTCACGGGATCTCCGACGAGTCGCTGCGTGGTTGCCGAACGCCGGCGTGTGCGGCGCCAGCCCAGTGCCCCAGGTCAGTGCATGCTGACATGGAGCATGTTCCGTGCGTGATTCGTGCGCGCCTCCGGGCGCGACGTACGGAGCCCGGCTGTCGCCCGCTCGGTGGTATGCCGGGCGTCCCGGTTCGACTCGGTACAGTGACCAGGGGCGATCTGGACGGGTGTCGGCATCCGTCGTGCACGGTCCCGCACAGAGCGGCACCAGGCGCCCACGGGGTTCCCCACGGGGTTCCCCACGGGGTTCCCCACGGGGTTCCCCACGGGGCGTCGGTCGCGGTCGCGCGGGCCGTACAATGAGGTGGCCCGGCGCGCGTTTCGTCGTGCGTGCTCCAGTCGCGCTGTGTGACAGGAGGCATCTAGCCAGCGCACGGCCCCCCCCACTGGCGAGGGACATCACGATGGCACACCAGAAGAGCGGCCAGCATCAGCACCACGACCACCCGGGCCACACCCCGGGCGACGTCGATCAGCACGGGCACAAGGACGGCGCGGGGCAGTCGGTCCCCGGCCAGCATCACGACCACCCGGGTCATAAGGCCGGTGATGTGGACCAGCACGGGCACCGGGACACGGGAACGAGTGGCCAGCCAGGCACGCATCACGACCACCCCGGGCACACGCCGGGCGACGCCGACCAGCACGGTCACCGCGACACCAACGCGCGGCGGAAGTCGTGAAAGCGTGCTGGCAGGGCGCCGCCGCGGCGGCGCCCTGCCAGCCGGCTCTAGCCTCGGACGGCCGCCGCGCGCTCGAGCGGAGAGGAGCCGCAGGTCCCGTCGGATTCGCCGGCACCTGCAGGCGGTGCAGATCGCCCAGGTGCGCGACGGCATGCACCCATCTGGACAGTGCGCTCATGGCCCGACGGGGGCGCCCCGGGCGCCCCCGTCGGGCCATGAGCATGCCGACCGTGCACTCGGCGCGCTCGAGGCAGCGATCACGGCTCGGCGTTCTCCAGCCGCGCGTTCCGGAGCGGGCGCGAGCACACCCTCTCGCCCTCGGCTCCGTCCGACCTGGCAGGCGTCGACGTACGCCGGTTGACCATGGCCGCGTGGGGCGCCTCAGCGGCGGACTGCGCGACGAGCGCCTGAAAGACCAGGGCGTCCTCGACCTGGCCAACGCACGTGACATCATCGCACACGGGCGGCGGCAGTACCGTCGCCTGCGGTCCCGGCAAGCCTCGGCACAGCACCTGGCCGCGTACGCCGCGCGCCTCATCCGAGGTGCGCGGGAAGCCCCGGCCTACAGGCCGGGGAGGACGTCAACACGGCCCCCGCAGTACCGACTCCGTGGGCGCGGCAGGTCACGCAATCCGCGGTAGGATCCCCCGTCACTCGAGGTGCGCCGCCTCCACCTGGGGCCTGAGCGTTCCCTGCGGGCAACGGCCGCAGGCGCGTGGGTCGCCGCGCCTCAGCAGCCCGGGGTGCCGAGGCGCCCCGCGCACTTCTGAAGCGGGGTCGGCTCAGCCGGCGGCGCATCCTGCCCCCCGCGTCGATGGAACGCATCGAGCGTGTGCGCCGCTTCGACGCGCACCCGGGCGTCCGCGTCCGTCAGGGCAGCACGCAGGTCCGACACGGCAGCCCCCGGGCCGATCTTCCCGAGGGCGACGGCGGCCGCCAAGCGCACGCCGGCATCGGGATCGCGCAACGCGATCCTGAGGGTTGGCACGGCCGCCGTCGCCGCCGCGCCGAGAGGCGCCACCGCATGGATGGCCGCCGTCCGCACCACGGCGGCCGTGTCCCGCCTGATGGCGGCGTCCGCGAGCGGAAGCACCAGTGCCGCCGGCGCCCCTCCGGCCGTCAGTCCGTCAAACGCGAGCACCCGCAGGCCGGGCTGCGCGGCCCCCGCGAGATCGCGCCACGCCGGGATCACCTGGGGCGCCACGCGGGCCGCACGTGGCCCAAGCCGTCGGAGGGCGGTCGCCGCTTCGGTCCGCACCTCGCCGTGTGGGTCGCCCAGCCCGCGGATCAGGGCATCGACCCCGACTGCCAGCACCGCTGCGTCGACACGCGGGCGATCCTCGCGCGTGGGCCACCCCGTCGCGGCCCGCGCGTCGGGGGGAAGGCTCTGGTCGAGCACCGTACCGAGCACACCCGCGACTTGCTCCCGGACCCAGGCGTGCTCGGAGTCGGCCATCGCCCGCGCGAGGCCCGGTACGGCGTCGGGCGCGCGTACACCCTCCGTGGCCAACTCGCGTGCGGCGCTCACGCGCACATCGTCACTCGTATCCGCCAGCGCGCCGACAAGCGCCGCCACGGCCGGCGCCGACTGCGGATAGACCGCGAGCACCCGTCCGAGCGCCGTCGTCGCCTCGAGGCGGGCGCTCGTCGTCGGATCCGCGAGCTGCGCGATCCACTGCTTCGTCGAGCGACCGCCGTACCCAGGATCGGCGGCACAGGCCACGACGCCGAGTGCGCCCACCATCGACCGTGCGAGCGCCAGCGCACGGCCCCCGCGCGCCCGCCTCGCGAGCCTCGCGAGGTCGGCCACCGCAGCACGCAGCGGGACGCGGCGCGGCGCACGTGGTCGCACGGCGACCGCGCCAGGCCACTGACACGGTGGCACGCCGTTCGGTTCGGCGCCCCGATCCGTGACGCCCGGCCCACAGCCCAGCCCCGCCTCCACCGCGCGTCTCACGGCACCCTCTGCGCCTGGCGCGCATCCCGCGCGTCGACCTGGAATCGGGTGAGCACGGCGAGGCGTGCATCCCGGCGCGCGAGCTGCTCCAGCGTGGCACGCTGCTCGTCGTCGAGCAACGCCGCCGCCGCCTCCAACGTGCTCCGCGCATTGCCGCGCGCGTGTTCGAGTAGCGCGACGAGGGTCGCGTACTGCGGGGGCCCGACCTTCGGCGTCCAACGGGTCCGGCGGACCGGCAGCTCCTCTCCCCGGGCGCGGCCGAGCCATCCCCGCAACCGGCCACGCATCGCGGCATCCGCGGAGTCCAGCTGGGCGAGCACCGACCGGTTGGCCTCCCGGAGTGCGGCGCGGAGCGACCGGAGCTCGCCGACCTGCTCCGCCGTCAATCCGAGTTCGCCCTTGAGCTCCAGCAGTAGGCCCACCGGGTCGAACTCGCTCGGCTGCGTGCGGGGCAGTGCGCGAGGCCTGGCCAGCGCCGGTGTCCCGAGTTCTGTGCGATCCGACGTCACCGCGCGCCGCGGTGCGCAGGCGAGCGCCAGCGCCGCCGTCAGCAGCACCCTGCTGACGGTCGTGCGCACCGGGGTGAGCACGCGGGTATGCCCCCCGCCCGTGCCTGTGAGCCGCCGCCGGCCGTGTCCGCCGCGCGTCATGCGACTCCGCCGGGCCCCGGCCCGGAGCCACGCACCGCACGTAGACGGCGACGGAGCGTCGCCGGCGCCGTCCGGGTCGCGTCGTACGTCACGCGCACGAGCATCTCGGTGGCATGCACCTCGACGGCGAGGACGCCTGGCGTCTCCCCCAGCGCGCGCTGCACCGCGGGCTCGATGCCCTCACTGGCCAACCCGCGCAGCGGCAGGAGCAGGACCCGTGATGTGTCCGCAGGCGGCGGGCTTCCCTCGTGCCCGCTCATACGCCGCCCTCCCTGGGTCCCCGGGGGCGGCCCGCCCGCGCGTCGGTGTCCTGGGCCACCCGCGCCGGCGTCGAGCGCGGGCCCTTGAAGGCGAGGAGCCGCAGGGCGTTCGCGATCACGACCAGGGTACTCCCTTCGTGCACCACGACCGCGGCGCCGATGCCGGCAGCGCCCGTGACGGTCGCGACGGCCAACACCCCGATGACGCCGAGCGAGACGATCAGGTTCTGCTTGATGACGGCGCGCGCGCGCCGCGACAGGCCGATGGCGAAGGGCAGCCGACCCAGATCGTCGCCCATCAACGCGACGTCCGCCGTCTCGAGCGCCGCCGCGGTCCCCGCCCCCCCCATGGCGATGCCGACCGTCGCGTGGGCGAGCGCCGGCGCGTCGTTCACGCCGTCGCCGACCATCGCCACCCGCCCGGTCGCCGCGAGCTCGCGGATCGCGGTCACCTTGTCCTCGGGCAGCAGGCTCGCGCGCACCTCGTCCACGCCGACCGCTTGCCCCACCGCGTTGCCAACGCCGGCGTTGTCCCCCGTCAGCATCACGATGCGCCGAGTGCCGGCCGCCCGGAGTTGCCGCAGCGTCTCGGCCACGCCCGCGCGGGGCTCGTCCGCGAGTCCGAGCACGCCCAGCCAGACGAGACCGTCCGCGGTTCCGTCGCCGGCCGCCGCGGCGTCCGCGCGCCGACGCCGCACGACCATCGTCGTGCGCCCAGCGGCTTCCAGCCGCTTCACGATGGCGGCCACTTCGGCCGGGATGATGCTCGCGCGGCTGCCGGCTCGGACGCCCCCCGGCTGCTCGGTCCGGCCTTCGCGTCGGCCTGCGGCCGCCGGCTCCGCCGGGTCAGACGCCGTACCGTTCGTGGCGGACGCCACGGACGTGGCCTCCTGCTCGAACATCAGCAGCCGGCCGATCTCCACGACGTCCGCCCCGATGACGGCGCGCACGCCCTTCCCCGTCACCGACTCCAACTCGCCCGTCGCGGGGATCTCGAGGCGGCGTTCCTCCGCGGCGCGGACGACGGCCTTCGCCAGCGGGTGCTGCGAGCGGCGTTCGACGGCCGCCGCGGTGGCGAGGAGCACGTCGCGATCCCCACCCCAGAGGGGCTCCACGTCGGTGACGGCGGGTTCGCCCACGGTGATCGTCCCCGTCTTGTCCAGCGCGAGCACCTCGACCGACCCCAGCGTCTCCAGATGGGCGCCGCCCTTGATCAGGACGCCCCCGCGCGCCGCCTGCGCGATGCCGGCGAGGACGGCGGCCGGCGTCCCCAGCGCCAGCGCGCACGGCGACGCCGCCACGAGCAACGCCATGGCGCGGTAGAACGCCTCCGGCCACGTCCACCAGCCGAGGAGCGGCGGGACCACGGCCAGCAGGACGTCGCCGACCAGCACGACGGGCACGAACACGCGCTCGAAGCGCTCGGTGAACTGTTGCGTCGGCGCCTTCTGCGTCTGCGCTTCCGAGACCAGGCGGATCACGCGGTCGAGCGTGCGGTCGCCCACCGCCGTCGTCACCGACACGACCAGCGCCCCTTCCCCGTTCACCGAGCCGGCGAAGACGGGCTCCCCCGGACTCTTGTCGACCGGGACGCTCTCCCCCGTGATCGGCGCCTGATTGACCGCGGACCGTCCGTCCGTCACGGTGCCGTCGACCGCGATCCGCTCGGCGGGCCTCACCACCACACGGTCGCCGGGACGGACCGCCTCGATGGGCACGGACACCTCACGCCCGTCCTGCAGGACCGTGGCGCGTGACGGTGCCAGTTCCGCCAGCGCCTTGATGGCGTTGCGGGCACGGCCGAGTGCGTAGTGCTCGAGGGCGTGCCCGAGGCTGAACAGGAACAGCAAAAGCGCCCCCTCGAACCATTCGCCGAGCACGGCCGCGCCGATGGCCGCCACGACCATCAGGAGGTCGATGTTGAACCGGAACCGGCCCCGCCGCAGGTCGCCCAAGAAGTGGCCGACGTTGTCGCGCGCCCCGAACACGTACGCGAGCGCGTAAACGGCGATAGGCAGGGACCGGTCACCGGGCGCCGTCCGCTCCAGGCTCCACCCGACCGCGACCAGTGCCCCCGCCGCCAAGCTCCACGCGAGCTCCCGGTTGCGTGCGTACCACCCGCCGGTCGCCGGCTCCGCGTCGGCCGCATGATCGTGCCCCGCGTGGTCGTCGCCCCGCGCCGCGCGCGTGGCCTCCCGGCGGCTCTCGGCTGACGACAGTAGCGCCGTACGCGCCCCGCCAGCCGAGGACGCGTGGTCGCCGCGGAGGTGCGCGTCCAGCCGGCTCTCCCCCCGGCCGTGAACGTCAGTAGCCCCCGTCACCAGCACGCCCGGTCCCGGGTCCGCGTCCTCGCCGCCGATGTCACCCCGGTCCCCGGTGTCTCGCGTGGGCGGCCCCGCGGGGGTGGCGCCCGCCTCGGCGAGCCACGCGTGGATGCTGGGCAGGTCGATGCGGCGGCGGTCGTACTCCACGCGCGCCAGCTGCGCCGCCAGGTTCACCGAGGCCGCGGTCACCCCCGGGAGCTCGCGCAGGCCGTCTTCGAGTCGCCGGCCGTCATCCTCGGTGCTGACGGCCCGAAACACGACGAGGGCGTGCGCGAACCGCTCGGTCACGTTGGCCCCCGCGGACTGCGCCACGCGCAGCACCTGGGCCAGCGTCAGGCGCTCCGGATCGTAGTGCAGGCACAACTGCGGTGCCTCCGCGAGGTCGGCGCCAGGGCCGCCGCGGACGCCCGCGCCGACGACCGGCCCCCCGCTCCCCACCGCGGCCGTGCTCGCGGCGGCGTCGGCTGGCTCGCCCGGCCACATCACGTGGACGCGCGCCACCCCGTCACGGCGCTCCAGCAGGCGCACGAGGCGCGTCACGCAGGCGTCCTGCAGATCCCTGACGTCCGGTAACAGCAGCGGAATATCCAGCCGAATGGTCTGCTCCATTGCACTCCTCATGCGTGGGACTCGTCGGTGCGGCCCGTCGTGCCGGGAAGGCGCCGGCGAGCGGTGGGCGTGGTCGGCGCGCCGCGAACGCCGGCGTGGCGGGGGTGGCGGGGAGGGCGGGCGTCCGCCCGTCATCGCCTCGGGTCGGGGGCGGCTGCGTGCTTTCGCCTGGCGGCCACGCCGTGCGGGACGGCAGGGCGGGAGACGCAGCCACGGCGACCCGCGCGGGTGCGGAGTGCCGGGGCCGATCCCGCACGCCGCCACTCCGTGCGCGCCGCGTGCGGGGACCACCTGCTGCCGGCCACCCGGCTCCCCGGCCACCCACGCGGCGATCTACACGGCTGTTCCCCCCTCCTCGCCGGTCGCAATACGAACGGCCCGGGCGACCGGTAGCACGTAGATCTTGCCGTCCCCGCGATTGGTCGTGCGTGCCGCCTCGCGAATGGCCTGCACGACGGCGTCCTCCAGGTCCGCGCGGATCACCACCTCCACGCGGGTGCGCGGCGCCGTTCCCGTGACGGTCTCGAGCGCGGCGAGGTCGGGATGCCGGCCGCGGCCGAAGCCCGAGGCTTCGGCGAACGTCGCGCCGGTCACGCCCGGCACGCCGTGCAGCGCGTCGACAACCGCGGAGGCGCGAAACGGCTGCACGTACGCCAGCACGAGGACCATCGGCACCGCGGGCGCACTGGGCGCAGTGGGCGTCATCAGCGTCGACGTGCTCATACGCCTGCCTCCACGGGGGTATCGGTCGGCGCGAGGGGCTCCGCCCCAACCGCGCGGCGCGCGGCGCGCTCTTCGCGCGCGGCCGCCCGCTGCTCGAACAGCGAGTAGAGGAGCGGCAGCACGAGCAGGGTGAGCAGGGTGCTCGTCACCAGCCCGCCGATCACCACGGTGGCGAGCGGCTGCTGGACCTCCGCCCCCGCGCCGGTCGAGATCGCCATCGGAATGAAGCCGAGGCTGGCCACCAACGCGGTCGTCAGCACGGGACGCAGTCGCGTGAGCCCCCCCTCGCGGACGGCGCGGTCCAGGGGTAGGCCCTGCTGCCGCAACTCGTTGATGTAGGACACCATCACGACGCCGTTCAGCACCGCGACCCCGAAGAGCGCGATGAAGCCCACGCCGGCCGAGATGCTGAACGGCATGCCGCGGAGCAGCAGCGCCGCGATGCCGCCGACCGTGGCGAGCGGGATGCCCGTGAAGACGAGCGCCGCCTGGCGCACCGAGTTGAACGTCGTGAAGAGCAGCAGGAAGATCAGGAGCAGCGAGAGCGGCACGACCAGGAAGAGCCGCCGCGACGCGCGCTCGAGGTTCTCGAACTGCCCGCCGAACTCCGGGCGGTAGCCCGGCGGCAGCTTGACCGTGCCGTCGTCGAAGAGTGCGCGCACGTCCGCCACGAAGCTGCCGATGTCCCGACCGCGGACGTTGCCCTCGACGATGAGGAGCCGTGACCCGTTCTCGTGGCTGATCTCCGCAGGCCCCTGCACCTCCTCGACGCGCGCGAGCTGGCCGAGCGGGACCCGCTGGCCCCCGGGCGCGTTGACGAGCAGCCCGACAATCGTCTCGCGGTTCTGCCGCGCGCTCTCCGGGAAACGCACCGTCAGCGCGAAGCGCCGCTGGCCCTCCAGCACCGTGGTCGCTTCGGCGCCGCCCACCGCCTCCACGACGCGCATGACGTCGGCGGCGTTGATCCCGTACCGCGCGAGCTGGTCGGGGAGCACCGTGACCTGCAGCTGCGGCAACCCCTCGAGCTGCTGCGCCTTGAAGCCGGTCGCCCCCGGCAGGCGCGAGACCGCACCGACCACCTGGTCGCCGACGCGGGTCAACTCCTGCAGGTCGTCGCCGTAGATCTTGATCGCCAGGTCACTGCGGACGCCGGCGATCAGCTCGTTGACGCGCAGTTCGATGGGCTGGCTGAAGCTGAACACGAGCCCCGGGATCTTCCCGAGCACCTCGCCCATCTGGCGCTCGAGATCGGCCTTGTCCGCCGCGCGCGTCCACTGGTCGTGCGGCGTGAGCATCACGAGGACGTCGCTGATGTTGACGCCCATGGGATCCGTCGCGATCTCGGCGCGCCCCGTCTTCGAGACGATGTCCGCGATCTCGTTCGGGAAGGCCTGCCGCAGTCGGCGCTCCATGACCGACGACTGCCGGACCGACTCCTCCAGCGACACGCTCGGTAGCCGGAGCACCTGGATCGCGAACGACCCCTCATCCAGGCGCGGGATGAACTCGGTGCCGAGGAAGGGGACGGCCGCCAGCGCGAGCACCACGAACGCGCCGGAGACGGCGAGCACGCGCCGGCCGTGGGCGAGGGTCCATTCCAGCGCGGGCTCGTAGACGCGCTTCGCCTTCCGGATCAGCCAGACGTCCTTCTCCTCGATCTTCCCGCGCAGGAGCAGCGCGATCAGGACCGGGGTGAGGAGGAACGTCAGCAGCAGCGACCCGACGAGTGCGAACACGACCGTCAGCGCCATGGGCTTGAACATCTTGCCCTCCACCCCCTCGAGCGTGAGGATGGGGAGGTAGACGACGATGATGATCCCGACGCCGAACAGGATGGGCCGCGCGACTTCGGCGCACGACTCCAGCACCGTGTGGAGGAAACTCTCGCCTTCCTTCCGGTGGCCCAGCCGCCGCATGGAGTTTTCGACCATCACGACCGAGCCATCGACGACGAGCCCGAAGTCGATGGCGCCGAGCGACATGAGGCTACCCGCGATGCCGGCCTTCACCATCGCACTGACCGCGAAGAGCATGGACAGCGGGATCGCCAGCGCGACGATCAGCGCCGCGCGCAGGTTGCCCAGGAGGACGAAGAGCACCACCACGACGAGGACCGCGCCCTCGACGAGGTTCTTCTCGACCGTCTTGATGGTGCGGTCGACCAGTTCCGTCCGGTCGTAGAAAGGCGTGAGGCGCACGCCGGCCGGCAGGCTCCGCGCGACGGTGGCGAAGCGCTCCTTGACGCCGTTGACCACGGTGCGCGAGTTGGACCCCATGCGCATCATCACGATGCCGGTGACGGCCTCGCCTCGCCCGTCCTTGGTCACCGCGCCCTGGCGGATGGTCGCACCGATCACCACGTCGGCGATGTCGCCGACGCGCACCGGAGCCCCGCCCCGGCTGGTGACGACGACGTTGCGGATCGCGTCGAGGTCCTGCACCTGCCCGACGCCGCGGACCACGAGCTGCTCGGCGCCGCGCGTGATGTAGCCGCCGCCGGCGTTCGTGTTGTTCGCCGCGACGGCGTCGAGCACCTGCTGGAGCGTGAGCTCGTATTGCACGAGCGCGTCCGGC
The DNA here is from genome assembly GCF_030159095.1 of Roseisolibacter agri. Classification (NCBI taxonomy): domain Bacteria; kingdom Pseudomonadati; phylum Gemmatimonadota; class Gemmatimonadia; order Gemmatimonadales; family Gemmatimonadaceae; genus Roseisolibacter; species Roseisolibacter agri. The sequence goes on along the minus strand of NZ_BRXS01000008.1, from coordinate 56,324 downwards.
CGCACGAGCACCTGGTACTGCTTCTCGAAGCCGCCGAACGAGTTCACCTCTGCCACGCCCGGGACGCCGCGTAGTTGGGGCGCCACGACCCAGTCCTGCAGGGTGCGGAGTTCGGTCGCCGCCGCCCGCGTCGTGTCCCGGCCCGTGATCGTGTACTGGAAGATCTCGCCGAGGCCCGAGGAGATCGGGCCCATCGCCGGGGTGCCGAAGCCCTCAGGGATCTCCTCCCGGGCCTGCTGGAGGCGCTCCTGCACCTGCTGGCGCGCGAAGTAGATGTCCGTGCCCTCCTCGAAGACCACGGTGACCTGCGAGAGCCCGAACTTGGAGATCGAGCGGATCTCTTCGAGCCGCGGGAGCCCGAACATCGCGAGCTCCACCGGGAGCGTGATCTGCCGCTCCACCTCGACGGGGGAGAGCGCGGGCGCGTTCGTGTTGACCTGGACCTGCACGTTGGTCACGTCCGGCACCGCGTCGATGGGGAGCCGCATCGCGGACCAGACGCCGACCCCCACGAGAAGCATCGTGAGCGCGAGCACGAGCAGGCGCTGCTGCAGGACGAAGCTGATGAGACGTCGCATCGGTCGCCTCCTCAGTGCCCGGCTTCGCCGATCTCGCGCTTGGCGAGCTCGGAGCGCAGCAGGAAGGCACCCGCGGTCACGACCCGGCTCGCCGGGGTCAGGCCGGTGCGGATCACGACGCGGCCGCCATCGAGCGTCTCGCCGACGTCCACCGGCACCACGCGGAACTGGCCGGGGCGGTCGCCGGGGACGAAGACGGCCCGGCGGCCCTCCACCTCCTGCACCGCCTCCTGGGGGACCACGAGGAGCGGGGGCCCGCCCCCTCCGGTCTGAACGCGGGCCGTCGCGAACATGCCCGGGCGGAGTGCGCCGTCGGCGTTCGGGATCTCGACGCGCGCCCGCACGGTGCGGCGCGCGGTGTCGACGACGGCACCCAGGTAGACGATGCGCCCCGGGAACGTGCGGCCCGGGAAGGCCGCCGCGTTGACCGTCACGGGCTGACCCGTGCGCACCCGGGGCAGGTCGCGCTCGAACACGTCGAGTTCGATCCACACGTGCGACAGGTCGGCGACGGTGAAGAGCTGGTCCTCGGGAGTCGCCATCTCGCCCCGGTTGGCCGCACGTGCGACGACGACACCGGCAAACGGGGCGGTCGCCGCGAACTGGCTGCCGCGCCCGCCGCTCGCGCCCAGCACCCGGAGCCGCTCGCGCGCGCTCTGCCGCGCCGCCTCCGCGCGGCGGAGTTCCGCCTCGGCCGCGAGCAGCTCCTTGCGGCTGGAGATCCCCTGCTCCTCGAGCCGCCGCTCGCGCGCGTAGTTCTCGCGCGCGATGCGCTCGAGCACGTCCGCCTCGCCCGCGTCGGCGCGCAGCTGGCCGACCTCCGGACTCTCCAGCAGGGCGAGCGTCTGCCCGGCGCGGACGCGCTGTCCGATGTCGGCGCTCAGCGTGACGATGCGGCCGGGCGTGCGCGCGCCGACGTGGCTCACGCGGTTCGCGTCGTACGTGATCGTCCCGGTGACCGACAGGCCGCTGGACGCGACGGTCGTCACGGGTTCCACCCGGATCCCGGCGCTCTGTGCCGCTGCCGTGTCCAAAGTGACCGTCTCCGGCGCCTCGTTCGCATGGGACGTGGCGCCACCGCTCGCCGCGGCGGCCGGCGGCGTGCCGGCGGCGCGTGCCGTGCCGGCGTCGGCCGTACTCGCGGCTGTATCCTTCACGTCTGCGCCGGCGTCGCCACCGCCACACGCCATCAGGCCAGCAGTGGCGGCGGCAGTGGCCAGCGCCAGCGCGCCAACGCGCGCGGTGCGGCGCCGCGGCCCCCGCGGGTGTCGCACCACGGGCATCTGTGGGATCATCATAGGGCTATCGGTCTCCACCCGGCGCGCGGGCCGGGGCTGGCGAACTGTCGGTGGGGAGCGTGAGGGCCAGCGCGCCAGTCGCCGACTCGAGGCGCGTGAGCGCCTCATGCTCGGCGAGCCACGCGTTCCAGTAGCCGATTTCGGCGTCGAGGAGCTGGTTCCGGAGCAGCAGGAGCGTGGGCAGGTCGAGCTTGCCCGCACGGTACGCCGATTCGAGGAGCGCGCTGTTCTGGCGCGCCGGCTCGAGCACGGCCGTGCGGAAGACCCGCGCCTCTTCCGTGGCGGTGGCGACGGCGCGCACGGCGTCGGTGACGTCGGTGCGCACCTGCAGCTCGGCCGCGCTCCGCTCGAGCCGGGCGCGGACCGCTTCGGCCTCGCGTTGCGCCACAACCCCCTGGTTGCGGTTGAAGAGGGGCAGCGTGATGCCGAGGGCAGGCCCGACACGCGTGCGCGTGCCGGGGCTCGTGCGGTCGCGCTCGACGTACGCCCCGAATCGCAGGTTCGGCAGCGCCTCCCGTCGCGCCAGCGACGTCAGCGTCTCCGACTCACGCGTCGCCGCCTGTGCGGCCGCGAGGTCGGGACGGCGCGCCAGTGCGATGGCGATCAGCGAATCCGGGTTCAAGCGGTCCGGATCGGGATGTGCGACGCCCGGCGAGGCCAAGGCGGGCGGCGAGGGGGCGCCGGAGGGGGCGCCGGAGGGGGCGCCGGAGGGGGCGCCGGAGGGGGCGCCAGCGGCACGGACGACCGCCGGGGCGGCCACCGACGTCAGCGCTTCGGGCGCATCGTCGAGGAGGCGCACGGGCCGACCGGGGTCGAGGCCGGCCAGCCGCGAGAGCTCCAGCGCGGCACTGGTGGCGGCCCGACGCTCCGCGAGCACGCGGCCGCGGGCTCGACCCAGTTCGATCTCGCCGAGGTTCGCCTCGAGCGTGCTGATCTCGCCCTCGCGCCGCTGGATGCGCACGGCGCTGAGGAGGCGCTCGTTCAGCGTCATCACCTCGGTGGCGACCGCCAGCCGGCGGCTGGCGGCCAGGGCGCGGTAGAAGGCGACGCTGGCGTCGGCGAGGGTGCGGCGGCCGGCGTCCCGGACGCCGGCCACGGCGCGCTCAACCCCGGTGCGCGCCGCGCCGAGCCGGAGTCCGCGCTGGCCGGCGAACTCCAGCTCCTGCGTGACGGTGGCTTGGGTCGGGCTGCCGCCGCCGGGCGCCTGCACGACCGCGTCCGGGTTGAACCGCAGCACGCCGGCCTGGCGCAGGGCCCCGCGCGCGACGGGGACGTCCTGCCGGGCCGCGAGGAAGGTCGGGTTCTGCCGCTCGACGAGGCGTCGCACCTCGGCAAGCGTGAGCGTCAGGGTGTCAGCGGCCGCGCCGCCCGACGCGCTGCTCGACGGATTGCCGCCCTGGGCGACGACGCGCCGAGGGGCGGTCACGGCCACCGCGGCGGTGAGCGTGGTCGCCGCCAACAGCAGCAGCGCAGGGGTGGGGCGGCCACGCCGGAGCCGCGGCCTGAGGCGCGGCCCCAGGGGTCGCGAGGGCACGTCGGGCCGCGGGTCGTTCGCGCGGGCGGCGGGGGGCGCGCAGGCGGCGCCCGGCCGGGCGTACGCCGACCTAGCAAGGAGGTGCACGAACACGTCTCTCCCGTGTCACGCCACCCGGGACACGCGGGCGCGCCGGCCCATCGAGGGGCCCCGCGGCCAGGCGTGCGCCGGACGCCAGCGCGGGCGCCTGCTTGGTCAGGCACGCCGGCGCTCGACGTCGCGAGCGGCGAGTTGTCGAAGGGGGCCGGCCTCAGCGAGGCAGCGGCACACGCGGCGTGAGGTAGGAACGCGCGGGCACTTGGCGCCCGGCGTCCACGCCGCGGGAGAGACTCAGGCGATGGGCGGCCGCAGGCGCGGCGGAAGGGCGCGCTCGAGCAAGGACCAGGGGCCGTCGCTGAGCCTACGGCCGTGGTCGGCCCGGGGCACCTGGGGCGCCTCAGCGGTCGCGGGCGACACCGCATGCGCGTGCGTGCAGTGGCAGACGTGCACGACGTGCGTCGGCGCGCGGTCGTCTCCCGAGCGGCCGCCCGGCAGATCCGCCGCGATCACGTCGATGCCGGCGTTGCCTCTCGGCGCTGCTGCCACGGCAGGGCCGGACAGGCCGGCGACGGCGGTGCGCACCAGGGGGCTGTCGACGTGCGGCAGGACCGCGGCCGCTACCGCCTGCGGCGCGTCGCCGTCGCACGAGTCCGCGAGCAGCGGCTCCACGCAGCCGGCCAGCAGCACCACGCCCAGCACGAACGCCAGAAGGCGGCGCAGGGCGGAGGGTGAGCCAGGTCGGTGCAGGGTGCGGAGCATCGAGTCGCCAGGTGGCCCGAACGCGGGTGAGACGCGGTGCGCGAGGGGGAAGATCGGGAGCCGCCCCGCGGTCACGTACGATGGCGGCCGCCCTAAAGTTGCATTGCGGACGCGGCGCCGGACGGCTACCATGCCTGAACTACCTATCAGGTGTGCACGCAACATACCGGCCCGATCCCGATGCCGCAATCCCGCCGTCCCCGCGCTCCCGCCGCGGCGCTTGCACCCGCCACCGTGCCCCCCACGGCCCGAACCTCCGCCCGCGGTACGGTCGCAGGCACGGGGGACGTGTGCGAGGTTCGCTGCATCGACGCGCCGACCGTCACGCGGGTACGCGCCGAGATGCCGGCGGCGGCCGACGTCGCGCTCGCGGCGGAGCGGCTGAAGCTGCTGGGGGATCCGACCCGGCTCCGGCTCCTCGCGGCGCTCGCGCGCGCGGAGGAGCTCTGCGTGTGCGACCTGACGCTCATCGTGGGCGCCGGCGGCGCGCCGACGGTCACCGAGAGTGCGGTCTCGCACGCCCTTCGAGGGCTCCGACTGAGCGGCCTCGTAACGTTCCGGAAGGCGCGAAAGAACGCGTACTACCGGCTCGCCGACGCGGCGACGCGGCAGCTCGTGGCGGACCTCTTCGGAATCCCGGGTCCGGCCGACGCCTCCACGTCGACCGCGGCGCGGACCGCGTGATCGCACGCGACGGCGCACGCGACGGCGCACGCGACGGCGCACGCGACGGCGCACGCGACGGCGCACGCGTACGCGACCGGGCGGGCGGGCGGGCCGCAGGGCGCGACCGCCGGGCCGGCCGTGCGCTAGCGCGTGACCGGCGTGGACTGCGCGCACACGCGGCCGAGATCGAGCAGGCGGCGCGCGCGGTGGCCGGCGAGGAGGCGGTGGCGGACGCCGTGAAGGTCTCGGTCGCTACGCAGGTCATGACGGCCCGCGTGAACGACGCCGGGCCCCTCCCGGCGGTCGAGCAGGCCGTCGCGGCCATCGGCTACGGGCTTACGCCGCTCGAGCGGGTCGAGGCGCGCCCTGCCGGCCGGCACTTCTCGCGGAACGACGCGCTCGGGCAGCCGCGGTGGTCGTCGCGGCCGGCCTAGTGGCGTGGACCGGGACGCCGTGGCCCGACCTGGTCGTCGCGGTCGTCATCGCCGCGCTGTTCCGGGCAGTCCTCCTGGTCCATCGTCCGCGACGCCCGCGCGGACCTGCGGGAGGCGGGCGGCGGATGACGCGGCGACTGGGGTGGATGAACACCGGTACCGAGCATGGATGAGCTGCACCGCTCCACCGGCAGACGGGCGGGCGGAGATGCCGTTCCTGTGACGTTGACCCGCCGCTCCGCCGCGGCGAACACGACGACGGCCGACGCGAGCGGCGCCGGCTCAGTCACGATGGCCGCGACCACGTGCGAGCTCCGCGTCGGCGGCATGGACTGCGCGAGCTGCGCCGCGTCGGTGGAGCGCGCGCTCAAGAGCCTGGAGGGGGTGCAGGACGTCCGGGTCGACGTGGTCGGCGGGAAGGTCCGCGTCGGCTACGCGGAGGGCACGCTCGCGCGCGGGGACCTCGCGAGGGCGATCCGTCGCGTGGGGTACACGGTCGAGGACACGAACGACCGCGTGTCGCGCCGCGCCGCGTTCCTGGTCGACGGGCTGTGCTGCGCCGCGGAGGCCCGACAGCTCGAGGACAGGCTCGGCAACCTGCCGGGGGTCACGACGCTCGAGTTCGACGTCATGCGCCACCGGCTCATCGTCGAGGGCACGATCACCGCCCCCGAGGTGCAGCGCGCCATCCAGGACCTCGGCATGACCGCCCGCGCCGAGGGCGAGCAGGCGGCTCCCGCCTCGTTCTGGCGCCGGCGTGGGCGGCTGGTCATGACCGCGGCGTCGGGGGGGGGCGTCGCGCTAGGGCTGGCCGCCACGTTGGCCGGGCTGCCAGCGGGGGTGGAGCTCGCGCTCCTCGGCGCCGCGACCATCGCGGGCGGCTGGTTCGTGGTGCCCCGCGGCGTGCGCGCAGCGATGCACCGCGCGCTCGACATGAACGTCCTCATGTCCATCGCGGCCATCGGCGCGTGGCTGATCGGGGAGCCGGAGGAGGCGGCGGCCACGCTGTTCCTCTTCGCCGTGGCCGAACTCCTCGAGAGCCACTCGATGGACCGGGCGCGCAACGCCATCAAGGCGCTGATGGACCACTCGCCGGCGGAGGCCACGGTGCGCCGGGATGGCGCCGAAGTCCGCGTCCCGGCGACCGACGTGCAGGCCGGCGAGACCGTGGTGGTCCGCCCGGGGGAGAAGCTCCCGGTTGACGGCGAGGTGACGGGTGGCCGCTCCAGCGTGAACCAGGCGCCGATCACCGGCGAGTCGATGCCCGTCGACAAGGCGCCGGGCGCGGAGGTCTTCGCCGGGAGCCTCAACGGCCAGGGCGTGCTCGAGGTGCGCTCGACCAAGCCGGCGAGCGACACGACACTCGCGCGCATCATCCACGCAGTCGAGGAGGCGCAGGCGTCGCGCGGGCCGAGCCAGACGTTCGTGGACCGCTTCGCGCGGGCCTACACGCCGCTCGTGGTGCTCGTCGCCGTCCTCGTCGGCGTCGTCCCGCCCGCGTTCGGGTGGGGCACGTCGGACGCATGGGTCTACCGCGCGCTCGCGTTGCTCGTCGTGGCCTGCCCGTGCGCGCTCGTGATCTCGACGCCGGTCACCATCGTGAGCGGCCTCGCCGGCGCCGCGCGTGGTGGGGTGCTGATCAAGGGCGGCGCCCACCTCGAGACCGCCGGCACCGCGACGGTGGTCTGCCTCGACAAGACGGGCACGCTCACGGAGGGGCGCCCGGCGGTGACCGATGTGGTGCCGTTCGGCGATGCCGCCCCCGGCGCTCAAGCGTTCGACGGGATCCTGCGGCTCGCCCTCGGCGTGGAGCGGCACTCGGAGCACCCCCTCGCCCGCGCGGTGCTGGACGCGGGCGCCGCGCGCGGACTTGCGGCACCCGAGTCGGTCGATTTCGAGGCGCTCGTCGGCCGGGGCGCCCGCGCCCATGTGGGCAGCGCCGTGGTCTACCTCGGCAACGAGCGCCTGCTGGAGGAGCGGCGGCTCCTCACGCCGCCGGTGCGGGCGGCGTTCGCGCGGCTGGCCGCTGAGGGGAAGACGGCCGTCGCGGTCGCCGTCGAGCGTCACGAAGCCGGCCTTAGGACTGGCGAGGTGCTGGGCGTCCTCGGGCTGGCCGACCGGCTGCGCCCGAACGCGCGGACGGCCCTCGACGCACTCCGCGCCGCGGGCGTGCGACGCCTCGTCATGCTCACCGGCGACAGCCACGGGACCGCGCGCGCCGTCGCCGCCGCGGTCGGCGCCGACGAGGTCCACGCCGAGCTGCTGCCCGACGACAAGGTGCGCGTCGTCCGTGAGCTGGAGGGACGCGGCGAGCGAGTCGTGTTCGTCGGCGACGGCGTGAACGACGCGCCCGCGCTCGCGGCGGCTTCCGTCGGCGTAGCGATGGGGGCGGCCGGCACCGACGTCGCGCTCGAGACCGCGGACGTCGCGCTCATGGCCGACGACCTGGAGACGCTCCCCTTCGCGATGCGGCTGTCGCGCAAGACGCTGGGCATCGTCAAGCAGAACATCGCGTTCTCGCTCGCGGTCAAGGCGGTGTTCCTCGTCCTCGCTGTCGGCGGCTGGGCGACGCTGTGGATGGCCGTCGCCGCTGACATGGGCGGGTCGTTGGTTGTGGTCGCGAACGGACTGCGCGCCCGGCGCCTGTAGCGTATCACCGCGGCCCCCGCGGACCCCCGCGGTCTCACCTGCAGGGCCGCGGGTCGACCGCCGGTCCGCAGGACGTTCGCCAACTCCTTTCACTCCCCAGCCGCGATCACCACGGCCGCCCTCAGGTCGCGGGCGACACCGGCGTGCGCGAGGCGCCCAGCCGCGTCCGGCGGCCTGCTCTCGTTGAGGGCCATGATCCCGTCGTCCGCGCCAGTCGCCGTGCGTCCAACGGCCGACGCCGCCTGTGCCCACGACGTGAATGCCGTCACCACACGGTTCCGGTACGTGTAGCTCACGTGCGCGAGATCCTCCTGCCCCGGGCTCTCGATCCTGCAGCCGCAGCGCGTACAGTCGGCCACGACCACGGACTCGTGGGTGCCGGCGATCCCCACGGCCTTCACTCGCGACGCCGGGCGACCACCTCGTTCGGATCGCTTGAGTCGCCCACCTGGTCATTCAGCGATGGATCGCGCCGAACCTGGCACGCCGATCTACGTCGGCGATGACCGCCTCGAGCGCTCCCGAGTTCGCGTGGACGTTGGAGAGGAGCGCGTGACGCATGACGGGGCTCCTCGACAGGACCGGAGCGGACTGGCGTCGGCTTGGGTGGTCACCGCCGCGAGCAAACGTCGGCCGCCAGAGGAACGCGAGGCTCACACGCGCCTGATCGTCGACCAACGTCCAACTGCCGCGGGCACCTCGCCGGAACCCGCGTGTCTGCGGCGGGCGCGACGCCGCCACACGAGGAACCCCGTCACCGCGAGCAGCGGCAGCGACAGGCCGGCGGCGACGGTCAGCACCCGTGTCGGCCACCCGCCGAGCACCCCGACGTGCAGCGGGTACAGCACGCTGTAGAGCCGCGCACCACCCGCCGCCCGCGCCCCATCCTCCGCCGCCACCACGCGCCCGGCGGTCGGATCGACATGCACGAAGCTCTTGCCGTTCGGGTGCTGCTCGCCGGGTAGCCGCTGCCGGACCCGGAACGTCTGTCCCGGTGCGGTCGGCAGGTACAGGTACGAGATCACGCCGCCGGGCTGTGCGCGCACTGCGCGCGCGAGCAGCGAGTCGACCGGGAGGGACGCGACAGCTGCAGTGGGCGCGGAGACGCGCGAGGGAACCGCGGGCGGGGCGACGGTGCCCGTCACCCAGTACGCGGCCCGCTGGAACGCCTCGTGGAAGACGAGCGACGCCCCCGTCACCCCGGCCAGCAACAGCAGCGCCGACGCGTAGAAGCCGACCGCGCGGTGCAGGTCGTACGTCACGCGCCCGCCCCCCGCGCCGCGCGCCACCGTGAGCGCGGCGCGCCAGCGCGACCCCGCGCCCCGGCCGCCTCGCGGCCACCACACCACCAGCCCGGAGGCACTGAGGACCACGAGCAGCAGCGCCGCCACACCGGCGACCGTGTGTCCGGCCTCACCGGAGAGCAGGTGCGCGTGGACCAGGAAGAGCCACCCGGTGAGGAACTCCGTCGGCCGCCGTGCGCCGAGAATCGCGCCGTCGCGGTACGGGTCGGCGTAGACGTAGCGCTCGGGCGCCGCGCCCAGCCACACCTCGTAGGTGCCGTCCGGGCCGCGGGGCATGCGGACCCGGGTTGCCGGCTCCGTGGGGTAGGCGCGCGCCGCCGCGTCGAGGATCGCCTGCAGCGGCGCCCGCGCCGCGGTCGGCTCGACCCGAAGCAGGTGCGGGTTGAGCGCACGGTCGATCTCCTCGCGGAAGACGAGCGCGCTACCCGACAGTCCGGTGACGACCAGCACCAGTCCCGCGGTCAGCCCGAGGGCCCGGTGTAGCCAACGCATCACGCCGCGCGCGCCTGCCTCCCTAGCTCGTCGGCGACCGGCACGCGCGTCCCCGCGGTGCTCGGCCGCGCCGGCCGGGGGTCGGGTGCGTGTCGTGGCTACGTGGCGCTTGGCAGGCCGCGGTGGGCGATCCATAGCTGTCAAGAGCTGTCAAGAGCTGTCAGTAGCTGACGGAGTAGCCAACGCTGAGCGTCGCGCCCGGTGCCGCGCTGTAGCTGACGTTCCCGACGGGCATGAGCTGCGAGACGATGGGGAAATACTGCCGGTTGAGCAGGTTGCGCACGCCCACGCTGAGCGTGCCCCGCCCCACGTCGGCGGTGCTGAGGAGATCGACGAGCGTGTAGCTCGCCACACGCCGCTCGCCGAAGGCGGGCACCGCCGGATTCACGCCCGGGCGGGCGAGGAACGCCTCGTACGCGCGGTCGCGCGCGCCCGAGTGCAGCACCTGCACGCGGTTGCGCCAGCGCGGGAGCGTCTGGTGCTCCACGTGCGCCGTGAGCTTGGCCGGCTGGATGCGGAAGCTGTTGAGCGGCTGCCACACGCTGTCGGCGCCCACGCGCGTCCAGAACTCCCCCTCGCTCCGCGTGTACGTGGCGCCGAGGCTCACGCGATCCACGGGCTGCCCGTCGAGCGTGAGCTCCACGCCGCGCACCCGCTCGGGCGCGCGCACGACCTGCAGGTTGGCGCCCACCGACGTGCCCAACTCCGACGTGTTGCGGAACGCGGTCGCCGACGCCTGTACGCGCCGCCACGAGCCGCGCACGCCGGCCTCCACCTGGTCCACCTGCTGCGGGTCGGCCTCGCGGTCGCCGAGGCGGAAGCCCGCAGGCGGCGTGCGGATCACGAGTCCGACGTCGGCCAGCGAGAAGCCCTCGCTGTAGTTGGCGAACGCGTTCACCGCCTCCGTCACCCGCACGACCGCGCCCGCGTTGAACAGCACGGGGCGCGAGCGGAGCGTGCCGCCGGTGATCGCCACGCCGTTGAGCGCGGTGAAATCGTCTACCGAGACCGACGCGCGCTCGTGGCGCACGCCGCCGCGCAGCGTCACGCGGTCGACGGGGTTGACCGCGAGCTGCGCGAAGAGGCCGAGCGTGCGCAGGTCGAGCGGCGGCACGAACGGGGCGCCGCCGGCCTGCTCGAACACGCGCCCGCTGCTGGCGTCGAACGCCGTCGAGTCGTAGAGGTGGACCGGCTGCTCGGTGGTCTCGCCGGTGTAGTCGGCGCCCCACAGCGCGCTCGCCGCGAGCCGCTTCACGAGCGGCGTCTCGACCTGGAGCCGCCCGCCAGCCTTCGCCGAGTTGACGTACGTCTGCATGACGTACCCGCCGGCGTACTCGCGGCGCGCCGGCGTGGTGGCGGTCGCGGCGACGGTGCGGTAGCGCCGGTCGTCGAACGGGCGGAAGACGGTGTGGTAGTCGCGGGCGTACGCCTGCGCCTGCACCCGGCTCCCGAAGAGGGCGCCGAGCCGCGCGTGCGTGTACTCGGCGTTGAGCATCGTGTTGCGCGTCCCCTGCGGGTTCGGCAGCTCGAGCCCGGAGATGGTGCGCGACTTCTGCTGGTACGCCGGGAGCGCGTTGATCGAGAAGTCCGACGCGAGGTCGGTCGCCTGGCGGCTGCGGAAGTGGTTGGCCGAGAGCTCGAGCCGTTGCGCGCGGGCGGCGCCGAACGCGTAGCCCGCCTTGCCGAAGAGGTCGGCGTTGTTCGTCTCGGCGAACCCGCCCTGCCCCGTGGGGTCGGGGGGCACGCGGTCCCCCTCGGCGTCGAACAGTGCGCCGGTGCGCGCGAGGGCGCCGCTGGCGATGAAGTCCCACGCGCCCCGCCTGCCGGAGACGCGCTGGGCAACGCGCGGCCCGAGGCCGGCGCCCCCGAGATTGGACAGCGACGCCTCGGTGCTGAGGTCCGTCCCGAAGCGGAGCGCGCCGCCCTGGGCCTCGCCGTCGCCGCGGCGCGTGATGATGTTGATCACGCCGCCGGTCGCCCCGTTGCCGTACACGGAGGTGGCCCCGCGCACGACCTCCACGCGCTCGACCATCGCCGGGTCGATGTTGATGAAGTCGCGGCTGACGTTACGCGAGGTCGACTGCGGCACGCCGTCGACGAGCACCAGGATCGCGCGGCCGCGGATGTTCTGCCCGAAGTTGCTCAGGTTCTCCGTCGCCGCGCCGAGCCCGGGGACGAGCTGCGCCAGCATGGGGCCGAGCCGCGGGGCCGTCTTGGTCTGCGCCTCGATCTGGCCGCGGGTCACCACGGTCACCGCCCCCGGGACGGCGGCGATGGACACGGGGCTGCGCGTCGCGGTGACGACCTGCTGCGTGAGCGCCGTCGCGGCGGACGTGAGTCGCACGTCCAGTTCGCGCGTCTCGCCGGCGGCGAGCGCCCCCAGCGGGTGCGTGACCGGCTGGTAGCCCACCGCCCGGACACGCAACGTGTACGTGCCGGCCGCGAGCGGGCGCAGCGTGTAGCGCCCCTCCGCGTCGACCGCGGCCGCCCGCTCGGCGCCGGTGCGCTCCTGGCGGACGACGACCTCGGCATGCCGTACGGGGGCGCCCGCCGCGTCCACCACACGGCCACGCACGGCACCAGCGGCGACTGGCGCCTGGGCTGCCGCGGGGGCGGCGGCGAGGAACAGGGCGACGACTCCCCGGGCGGGGCGTGTCGGGAGGGCGGACGAGGCGCGCATCGGCGTCGTGCTGTAGGGAGTGAACGCGGCCGCCGGATGCGCGCGGACACTCGTCTGGTCCCCAGCCGCCTCCGCCAGCCTTCGAGCGCCTGAGAACGGCTCTCTTCGGCCCGCCCCGGCAACGGTAGCTGGCAATCCCGAGAGAGTCAATCGGGATTGAGAGCGGCCGTGCCGAGGGCAGCGGCCGGCCAGGTGTGCTGCGACTCGGCCACGACTACCGGCCGGATCATCAGCTCAGCCACGACCTGCGGCGGTGCGCGCCACCCCGAGCTCCCCCCGTACGCGGCGGCCTCCGGGCCGCTCGTATGCAAGGGGGAAGTTCCCGTCCACTCACCGCCTTCGCTCACAGCGCGACCGACGTCGCGAGCTGCTGGCACACCCACGCCGGCTGCCGCAGCGGGACCTGGTGGTCCGCTCCCCGGTACACCCGGATCACGCTGTTCGGGTGCAGCCACTCGAGCTCGTGCATCTGCTCGAGCGGTGCGCTCGCGTCCGCGTCAGCGTGTAGGCAGAGGAACCGGATGTGGGCAGCCACGCGCACCACATCGACGGCGAGGTCATGGCCGTCGACGACCTCCCACATCGGCGACGCTGACGAGCGCCAGGTCATCTGGTTCAGGTCCTCCGCCAGGGGACGCGGGACGTCCCGCGCAAGGAGCGGCACCGCCCACCCCAGCCGCCGCCGCCCGAGCAGGCAGACGAGCGCGAACGGGATCATGTACGTCCCGAACCAGCCGGCGGCACCGCGCTGCCGCAGGTAGCGCTTCGCGAGTTTCCCCCAACCGAAGTACGGGATGCTCACGAGCGCGAGCCACTCGACGTACTCCGGATGCCGGTCCGCAGAGGCCACGGCCAAGCCCGCGCCCAACGAGTGGCCGACGAGCGTGAGCGGGCCCCGCGCCGCCGCCGGCGCGAGCACGCGGTGTAGCTCCGCAACAGGCCGCTCTACCGAGTACGTCGTCCACGGCTTCGGCGAGCGTCCGAACCCGAGCTGGCCGACGAGGAGAAGCCGTGCACGGTCGGCCATCGGCCCGACCACGAACTCCCAGTAGCGCGTGGTCGCGCCGATGCCGGGCAGGAACGCGACGAGCGGTCCGCTCGCCCCGTGCTCCCGCACGTAGAGCGGCCGCCCGGTATCCGGATGGTCGGCGTCGGCCACCGCCATCCCGGCGACACCGACCGTCCGGACGCCGCCCCCGCTGCCACCCGCTCGAGGAGGAAACGCCGCGACACGTCTTGTACTGCTCCCGGCACACGTGCATCCGTCCCGCCTCGGCGGGGCACCCTCACGGGCGGCCGCGCCCGACGCGGAGGTCGGCGCCACGCGCGCGCGCACGCTGCACTCTCATCGCGACATGCTCCGCATCATGTCCCCGTGCGCGCGCACCAGTCGCTCGACGCGACCGTGGTGGTCGGGCATGGCCCGGGCGAGCTCCCCGGCGCTCAGCTCCGGCATCCGCGTGAGGTCGGCGCGCACCGAGTCGATGAGTGCCGTCCACGCCGCGTCGGCGGCCATGTTCATCTCGCCCATCTCGCGGTTCATCTGCGAGATCATGTTGGCGACCATCTGCCGGTGTGCTGGGAGCGAGCGACGGAGGCTGTCCGGGCCGGCGCCCCGCAGTGCGCGCATGTGCGCGTCCATCTCGGCCATCATGCGGCCGCTCATCATCTGCCCCATGCCCGGCATGTTCGCCATGCCGCCCATGCCCGGCATCGAGTCCATACGACCGCCCGACGCGCCGGCGGCCGCGCGGGAGGAGTCGCTCTGCGCGCGCTCGGCGCCGCTCCTCTCGCCGCCACACGCCGCCGCGGCGAGCGCCGCCCCGGCGATGACGACGCGCGGGAGACGGATACGGCGTAGGCGGGAGCGCAAGGGCGCCGTGCGCCCGTCGTGGCTGATGGTCGTGTCGTGGTCCATGTGAGCTCGGTGAAGTTGCGCGTGGCGCACGTGATCTCGCCGTTCAACGCTTGGCGACGCGATGTGGTCCCGCCTCATGCCGGAACGACGTGCGGTTCCGGCGCTCCCACCCCGTCCGCCGCCTCCGCGGGCACTGCCGCGCGACGGAGCTCGCGCTCCTTCCACAGCGAGTAGACGGCGGGGATGACGACGAGGGTGAGCACGGTGCTCGAGACCATGCCGCCGACCATCGGGGCGGCGATGCGCTTCATCACGTCCGCCCCGGCGCCGCCCGCCCACAGGATGGGGAGGAGGCCGGCCATGATCGCGGTCACGGTCATCATCTTCGGCCGCACGCGCTCCACCGCCCCGTGTTCGACCGCCGCGTCGACGTCCGCGCGTGAGCGGAGGAGCCCGGCCGCGCGCCGGTCCCGGTATGCGTGGTCCAGATACAGGAGCATGATGACGCCGGTCTCCGCCGCCACGCCCGCGAGTGCGACGAAGCCGACCGCAGTGGCGACGCTCTGGTTGTAGTCGAGCAGCCAGAGCAGCCACACGCCGCCCACGAGCGCGAACGGCAACGAGAGCATCACCAGCGCGCTCTCGGCGGCACTCCGGAAGTTCGCGTAGAGCAGCAGGAAGATGACCGCGAGCGTCGCCGGCACGACGATCTTCAGTCGCCGCTCCGCGCGCTCCATCGCCTCGAACTGCCCCGACCACTCCAGCCGGTATCCGGGAGGGAGCCGCAGCGCGCGCGCGAGCAGGGCCCGCGCCTCGTCCACGTAGCCGCCGACGTCGCGCCCGCGCACGTCGACGTAGACGACGTTGTTGAGCTGCGCGTCCTCGGACTTGATGAGCGTCGCGCCGCGCGCCACGCCGACCCGCGCCACCTGCCCGAGCGGCACCTGCGCGCCGGAGGGCGTCAAGACGAGCACGTTCCGGACGGCCTCCGGGTCGGCGCGCAGCGCGCGGGGGTAGCGCACGAGCACCGAGTACCGCTCGCGCCCCTCGAGCACCTGCCCGGCCGGCGCACCGCCGACGGCCGCGGCGAGCGCCGCCTGCACCTCGCCCACCGTGAGGCCGTAGCGTGCCGCCGCCTCGCGGTCGACCGCCACGTCCAGGTAGCGGCCGCCGACGGTGCGCTCGGCGAACACCGAGCCCGTGCCCGACACCCGCGGGAGCATGCGCTCGATCTGCTGGCCGACGCGGTCGAGCGTCGCGGCGTCGGGGCCGAACACCTTGATGCCGACCGGCGTCTTGATGCCCGTCGCCAGCATGTCGAGCCGATTCTTGATGGGCATCGACCACATGTTGGCGACGCCAGGCGTCCGGACGCGGCGGTCGATCTCCGCCATCAGCGAGTCCCGCGTGACGCCGTCGCGCCACTCGGTCTGCGGCTTGAGGAGCACCGTCGACTCGATCATGGACATCGGCGCCATGTCGGTCGCCGTCTCGGCGCGCCCGACCTTGCCGAGCACCATCGCGACCTCGGGGATCGCGGCGAGCGCGCGGTCGCGCTGGCGGAGGATCGCCTTCGCCTGCTCGGCACCCACGCCCGGCGCGAGCGACGGCATGTCCATCACGCTCTGCTCATCGAGGGGCGGCATGAACTCGCTGCCCAGGCGCGCCCACGGCAGGACGGTCACCGCGAGCACCGCGGCCGCGCCGCCGACGGTCGCCCATCGGTGCCGGAGCACCAGGGCAATCACGGGGCGGTACGCGCGGATCAGCGCGCGGTTCACCGGGTTCGCCACCTCGGGCCTCACGCCACCTCGGATGAGGAGCCCCATGAGCACCGGCACGAGCGTCACCGAGAGCAGCGCAGCGGCCGCCATCGCCAGCGTCTTCGTCCACGCGAGCGGGTGGAAGAGCCGCCCCTCCTGCGCCTCGAGGGCGAAGATGGGGAGGAACGACACCGTGATCAGCAGGAGCGAGACGAAGAGCGAGGGGCCGACCTCGCCGGCCGACTCGCGCACCAGTCGCCAGCGCTCCCCTGCCGGCAGGCGTGCCGCGTCCAGGGCGCCGTCGCCATCGCGACCCGCCGGGCGACCTGCAGGATCTCGACCGGCGAGGTGGCGTTCGAGGTGCTTGTGGTAGTTCTCCACCATCACCACCGACGCGTCGATCATGGCGCCGATGGCGATGGCGATCCCGCCCAGGCTCATGATGTTGGCGGTGAGCCCGAGCGCGCGCATCGCGAGGAACGCCATGAGAATCCCGACCGGCAGCGTCACTACCGCGACCAGCGCGCTCGACGCGTGCAGCAGGAAGAGCACGGTCACCGCGGCGACGATCAGCGACTCCTCGACGAGCTTCTCGCGGAGGTTCGCGACCGCGTGGTCGATGAGCCCCGACCGGTCGTAGCCGGCCACGAACGTGACGCCGCGCGGCAGCGCCCCCTCGAGCCGCGCCATGCGCGCCTTCACGCCGTCGATCACGTCGCGCGGGTTCTCGCCGTAGCGCATCACGACGAACCCGGTGACTACTTCCCCCCGGCCGTTCAGGTCCGCGATGCCGCGACGCAGCTCCGGCCCGAGCTGCACGGTCGCCACGTCGCCGACCGTGACCGGCGCGCCGGCGGGGCCGGTCGCGAGCACCACGGCGCGCAGGTCGTCGAGCGTCGCGAAGCGCCCGCGGCCCCGCACCACGTACTCCGTGCCCCCCATCTCCAGCACGCGCCCGCCGACGTCCGCGTTCGACGCCTGCACCGCCGCGACCACCTGCGCCATCGACAGGCCGTACGCGAGCAGGCGCGTCGGGTCGACCTCGACCTGGTACTGCTTCTCGAAGCCGCCGAGCGTCGCGATCTCGGCGACGCCCGGCACCGCCGTGAGCGCCGGCTTCACGGTGAAGTCCTGCACCGCGCGCAGGTCGGCCAGGTTCAGGCGCCCCGTCGTGTCGGCGAGGATGTACTGCATGACCCAGCCGACGCCGGTCGCGTCGGGCCCCATCATCGGCATCGCGCCGTCGGGAAGCCGTTCGCGCGCCGCGTTCAGGTACTCGAGCACGCGCGAGCGCGCCCAGTAGAGGTCCGTCCCGTCCTCGAACACGACGTAGACGGCGGAGAGCCCGAACTGGCTCATCCCGCGCACCACCTTCGTGCGCGGCACCTTGAGCAACTCGGTCGAGAGCGGGTACGTGACCTGGTCCTCGACGAGCGCGGGCGCCTGACCGGGCCACTCGGTCATCACGACCACCTGCACGTCCGACAGGTCGGGAATCGCGTCCACCGGCGTGCGGAGCGCCGCCCACGCGCCGGCGAGTGTCAGGAGCGCCGTGACCGCGAGCACGACCCGCGTGTGCCGGACGGACCACGCGATCACACCGCGGAGGATGTGCGTCAGCATCGGATCACCTCCGCGGCGGCTGCGTGAGACCCTGCGGGCTCCCGTGCGAGCCTCCTTGCGGCCGCGCGGGAGCGGCCGGGGGCAGCCCACGCGTGTCCGCCCCCTTGGCCTCCATGCCCGGCATGCCCTCCATCCCGGGCATGCCTTCCATGCCGGGCATGCCTTCCATGCCCGGCATGTCGCCCATGCCTTGGCTCCCCATCTGCCCCATCATCGCGCGCATCACCTCGGCGAGGTTCGACTCCGACTCGAGGAGGTACTGCGCCGAGGTGACGACCCGCTGGCCGGGCTCCACCCCGGCCAGCACCTCGACGAACTCGCCGGACGCGCGGCCGGTCTCGACGTCGTGCGGCATGAGCCGCCCGGCGCCCATGTCGGCGAAGACGACCGAGCGCTCGCCCGTGCGGATGATCGCCGTCGCGGGCACCGTCAGTGCGCGCCGGGTCGGCGTCGAAAACCGGACGGTGGCGTACATCCCGGGGCGCAGCAGACCGTCCGCGTTCGCCACGACGACGCGGGCGCGTAGCGTGCGCGTCGCGGCGTCGAGCGTCGGGTAGACGGAGGCGACGGTCCCCTTGAGCGTGCGGCCGGGGTACGCCGCGAGCTCGACCTCCGCGGCACTCCCCTGGCGCACGCTCGCCGCGTCGGCTTCGCGCAGCTCCGCCTCGACCCACACGGCGCCGAGGTCCGCGATGGTGTAGAGTGGCTCCCCGGCGGCGACCGCCTGCCCCTGCACGACGCGCTTCTCGAGCACGACGCCCGACGCGGGGGCCCGCAGCGTCACCGTCCGACGCGCGCGCCCGGTCCGCAGCACGGCATCGATCTCCCCCGCGCCCACGCCCATGAGCAGCAGGCGGCGCCGGGCGGCCGCCACCAGGTCCGCCGGGGGCACCGCGACGCCCGGCACCGCGCTCGCCGCCAGCGCGCTCCCGAGGCGCCGCGCCACGAGCAGCTCCTCCTGCGCGGCGAGCACCTCGGGCGCGTACACGTCCGCGAGCGCCTGGCCGCGTCCTACCCGCTCGCCCGTCGTCTCGACGAGGAGCCGCTCCACGTAGCCGGCGAATCGCGGCACGACGGCGGCGAGGCGGCGCTCGTCGACCGCCACCACGCCCGCCGTGCGGACGGCGGCCGTGAGCACGCGCTCCTCGACCGTGCCGAACGTGACGCCGAACTGGCGGACCTGAGCCGCCGTGAGCCGCACAGAGCCGTCCCCGCCCATCGACATCCCGGGCATGCCCGGCATGTCCTGCATGCCATCCATGCCGCTCACGAGCTGCGCGGCGGCAGCCGCACTATCACGGCCGCCGCGCGTCACCGCGACGCCTGCGGCGCCCACCGCGAGAAGGCTCGCAGCGGCTGCCGCCCAGACCATGCGCCGTGAGGCTCGCGCAGGCGGCGACACGACGCCTGGACGCCGGTGAGTCGTCTCGTGCGCCGCCTCATCCCCCTTCGCGTGGTTCTGCTGGTTCGTCCTGTCGTCGCTCACGGCAGCACCTCTCCGCCGACGACGAGCTCCAGCTCGGCGACGGCCTTCGCGAACTCCGAGAGAGCGCGGAAGTACGCCGTCTCCTGGTTGAACACGGCGGCCCGGGCGTCGAGCACGGCGCTGAGTCCCGCCTGTCCCGCCTGATAGCTCGCCGCACCCGCCGCGAGCGCTGCGTGCGCCTGCGGCAGCACGACGGCCTTGAGGAGCGCGAGCTGCGTCCGTGCCCGCTCCGCCTCGCCGTGCAGCCGCGCCACCTCGGCGCGGATGGCGTTGCGCTGCCGGTGGTGCTCCGCCTCGAGGCCGGCGAGCTCCGCCCGCGCGCCGGCGACCGCCTGGTCCTGCACCCGGCCGCGCTGCATCGGCAGCGGCACCGACACGGTCGCCGTCACCATGTCCGGGTGCATCGGTCGCACCCCGTACTGGACGGCGACGTCGATGTCCGGCATGCGCTCGCGGCGCGCGAGCTCCACCTGCGCGCCCTGCGCCGCGATCAGCGCCTCGTGCGCGCGGAGCGCCGGGCTCCGGCTGGTCGCCAACGCCTGGAGCACGTCGACCGTGGGCAGCGGCGAGTCGGCCGCGCGCGCCCCCAGCGCGGCCGACGCGAAGCGGACGTCACGCCCCGAGTCGGCGACCGCCGCGCGCACGATCCGCTCCGGCACCCGGGGCGCGTCGACCGGCGTGTCGGACGGCCGGTCGAGCGCCGCGTTGAGGCGCGCGCGCACCGCGCGCCGCTCCTCCTGGAGCGCCGACGCGTCCTCGCCCAGGCGTGCGAGGTCGGTGCGCGCACGCAGGATCTCCTGCAGCGCTCCGCCGGCCATCCCGCCGGCGGAGCGCATGCTGCCGCCGGTCATCCCACCCGACGACATCCCACCCGACGACATGCCACCGGTCGAGCCCGCGGCAGGTCCGGCGCTCAGCGGCGTCGGGGGCGCGACACCGGCTGCGCCACGCCCAGTCCCGCCCATCCCGGTCATCCCGCCAGAGGTCATGCCGCCGCCGGCTGGGACGGGGGATCCCGACGCGGCCACCATCGCCGGGGACATCGCAGACGGCGGGCGCGGAGGCGACGCGGCGGCGCCGGCTGATCCCATTCCCGCGCTCGCCCCCTGCGCGAGGTCGGCACCGGCGCCGTACCGCGCCTCCGCCGCCCGGACCAGATCCACCAAGACGCGGCGGTTCCGCTCGACTCCGGCGAGGGCGTGGTCGAGATACGCCAACTCGTAGAACGCGACGCGCACGTCGCGCGCGACCTCGAGCCGCGTCCGTTCGACGTCCGCCCGCGCGGCGTCGACCTGCCGCTCCGCGGTACGGCGGCGGAGCGCGAGCTTGCCGCGGACGGGGATCGTCTGCCCGACCCCGACCATCGCCATCGTCATCTCGTCGGCGAAGCCCGGGTCGGTGACCGGGAGGTTCTGCACCCCCGCCATCAGCATCGGGTCCGGCCGGGCGCCGGCGGGGCTCACGCGAGCCTGCGCCGCGTCGAGACGCGCCGCCGCGGCCCGCGGGAGGGGGTTGGCGGCGAGCGCGTGCGCGACGAGCGCGTCGACGTCAGCAGGCTCACCGGGCGCCGCGGCAGGCGCTGCGGCAGGCGCTGCGGCGGGCGTGGTGGGGGCTGCTACGGATCGTGGCGGGACGGACGGTACCGCCTGCGCGGCGACGACTCCCGCGCCGGCCACGACCAACAACACGCCGACAACGCCGGCGCCAACACGTGCGAGCTGCATGAGGGTTCGAGCACGAGTCCACCCCGCGCACCCGGACGCACCCGCACTTACGGGGAGTCGACGGCGCGGGCGTCCCCCGGGCCGCACGGCCCGGGAGCGGCTCACGACCGGCCCGATGCCGGCGTGAGGTGGACTACGCCCGAGGAGGGGGCAGCTCGGGAGGCGTGCCGAACGACGGCGGCGCGAGGACCGCGGCCGCTCGCTGCACGTCGTGCACGCGCGCGCCACCCTCGGCTCGCCAGGCGGCGACGGTCAGCGCGGCCGGCGCGCAGGGGGCCATGTCCCGGCACCCGGAGGGCGCCCACGGGAATCGGCAGGGGGCCTCGTCCTGGCCCTCCGCCGGGGCGGTGCCGTCCGGCGGCGCCACATCCGCCATCTCGGCCATGGCCGCCATGCCGGGCATGTCCGCCATCGCGCTCATCCCGGCGCCCGCACCCGCGGACGACACCATCTCCTGCATCGCGCAGGCGAAGCCGGACTCGGCGAGCAGGAGGACGAGCATCATCACGCCGCTGACGAACGCGGCGAGGCGGCGGAGAGCGGAAGGCACGAGAGGAAGATACCCCGGTCGCGGGTGCTCGGTACCGCCATCAACCTGATACCGGGTCAGGGATTCCCGGAGTCCGCCAGGCGACGTCCGGCGACCTCCGGCGAGTCCGGCCACATGGGCTGCGCTAGGCTTTGTGTGGC
This sequence comes from Roseisolibacter agri, assembly GCF_030159095.1. Taxonomy (NCBI): domain Bacteria; kingdom Pseudomonadati; phylum Gemmatimonadota; class Gemmatimonadia; order Gemmatimonadales; family Gemmatimonadaceae; genus Roseisolibacter; species Roseisolibacter agri. The sequence continues at coordinate 34,747 of NZ_BRXS01000008.1, read as the reverse complement.
AGGGGGCGTTCGAGCCGGCGCACGAGGAAGCGGATCATGCTGAGCTGCACGAGGGCGAGGTAGTGGATCGCGAGCTTCTCGTAACGCGTGGCGACCGCGCGTGCCTCCTTGAGCGCACCGACGGTGCACTCGATGGCGCTGCGACGCCGGTAGGCTGCCCGGGCGAACCGTGGCCTGCGCCCCGGCCGATGTGCACGCTGCCGCACTTAGTCGGCCCGCTCCGGGATGACGGCGCGCACACCGTGGCGACGCAGCCAGGCGCGAATCGCGGGGTAGCTGTACCCCTTGTCACCGGCGAGCGCCTCGGGTCTGAGGCGCGGCCGGCCGGGCGTGCGGCGCGGGATGCGCACCGCATCGAGCACGCGCGTGGCGTACCGGCTCTCGTGCGCCTGCCCGGCACTGAGCGCGACGGCGAGCGGCAGCCCGCGCCCGTCGGTCACGAGGTGCCGCTTTGTGGTGAACCCGCCGCGGCTACGCCCGAGCGCGTGGTCGGGCGGCTCCCCCGCGGGCAGGTTTTCCCCCCGCGCCCGCGGCGTGGCGATGCGCCCGGACGTGACTGCCGTCGATGCACCACAGCTCCCAGTCGATCCGCCCCGCGGCGGCCAGCTCGCGCTGGAGCGCCGCGAGGATGCGCTCCCACAGTCCCTCGCGGGTCCAGCGCCGCTGGCGTGAGGCGACCGTCGACCACGGCCCGTAGCGCTCGGGCAGGTCGCGCCACGCGCAGCCGGTGGCGTGTCGATAGAGCATTCCGTTGAGCACACGCCGATGGTCGGCGTAGTACGTTCCCCGCGTCTCGCGGGCTGGCAGGAGGGGCGCGATTCGCGCCCACTCCGCCACGGTCAACTCGTGCCGGGCCGCCATCTGGTCCCCGGGTCTCATATCCACTCCGTGGTGGTGGGCTTGGTCCGCACTGTCGGCGTCCGACTACCCACTGCGCGCAGCGGAACTGAGATCTTGATTCAACACTGGGCTCCGCGGCGGCCACGGCCTGCGCGTAACGGACCGCCGCATCAGAAGTGGCGCCGCCGCACTACCGACCGGCGGAGATGGGTTTCTCGCTCATGCCGCTCGGCACGGTAGCAGCACCCCGAAGCCCCGCCGACCGACTATTCCGCGCGGAGCGCGCCGGCGGGGTCGACACGCGTTGCGCGCCGCGCCGGGCCGTACGCCGCCGCGAGCGCGACCACAACGAGCAGCGCGACCGCGCCGGTAAGGGCGGCCGGGTCGGCGGGGCTCACGTCGTAGAGCACCGCGCGCACGAGCCGCGACGCGCCCCACGCGCCCGCGAGCCCCACCACCGCCCCGGCCCCGGCCACGGCGAGCGCTTGGCGGAGCACCGTGCTCCGCAGCGCGCCGGGCGTGGCGCCTAACGCTGAGCGCACGCCGAACTCGCGCGTCCGCTCGCCCACGGCGGCCGCCGTCACGCCGTAGAGACCGAGTCCCACCAGCACGGCCGCGACCAGACCGAACCCCGCCGCGAGCGCGGTCGCGAGCCGCGGCACGGCGAGCGGGCCGGCCAGGTAGTCGCCCATCGGGCGCGCGTCCCACAGCCCGAGCCGCGGGTCCACCTCGGCGAGCGCGCGCCGGAGCGCCGGGACCAGGCGTGCCGGGTCACCCGTAGTGCGGAGCGCGATCTCCCCCTGGTCGCCCACCTGCTGGTAGGAGAGGTAGAGCGTGGGTGTGGCCTCGCGCAGGCTGCGGTAGCGGATGTCGCCGGCCACGCCCACCACCGTCCACCACGCGGTGCTGTCGGCGGTGGGGAATCGGAGCTGCTGGCCGATGGGGTCGCGCCCCGGGAAGAGCCGTCGCGCGGCGGCCTCGCTCACGACGACCACCGGCGTCGCGTGCTCGCCGTCGGCGTCCGTGATCCCGCGGCCCCGGCGGATCGGGACGCCCATCGTGCGGAAATACTCGGCGCCGCCCGCCTCGACTGGGAACGACTGCACCGCCCCGCCTGTGCCCCCGTCCGGGCCGCGGACGACCGTCGGCCACGACCACACGGTCGCGCCGAGGAACGGCGGGATGAGCACGGGCGTGACGGACGTGACGCCCGGCACGGCGCGGAGCCGGGCGTACGCGCGGGCCAGCACGCCTCGGAACGCCGGTGCCGTCGTGTAGTCGGCCTGCGACATGGTGATCTGCGCGATGAGCAGGCCGCCCGGCGCGTAGCCGTGGTCGACGCGCTCGAGCTTGGCGAGCGAGCGCACCAAGAGTCCCGCCCCGGCGAGCAGCACAAGCGCGAGCGCCGCCTGCGCCGCCACGAGGCCCTGGCGCGTCCGCGCCCGCCCGCGCGTCCCCCGGCCGGCGCGCGCGTCAAGGCGCAGCGTGGGCGCGACCGGCGCGCGGACTAACGAGCGCACCGGCAGCACGCCAGCGAGGAGGACGGCGCCGAGCGTGAGGCCCAGGGCTAGGAGCACCGGCCCCGGTGCGAGGCCGATCAGGTCGGCGCGCGGCACCACCGGCACGCGCGCCGACGCAGTCGCCACGAACGCGCGGAGGAGCACCGCGCCACCCAACACCCCGAGCGTGCCCCCTGCGAGAACCAGCAGTAAGCACTCGGCCGCGAGCGGGCGGGCGACGTCCCACGGGCGCGCGCCGAGCGCGCGGCGCACGGCCAGCTCGCGCGCCCGCGCCGTGGTGCGGAGGACGAGCAGCGTGCTGACGTTCACCGCGGCGATGAGGAGGAGGAGCCCGGCGGCCGCCGTGAGCACCACGAGCGTCGGGCGGCTGGCGCCCACGACGGCGTCGCCGAACGGGGCGGCGTGCGCGCCCGTCAGGTGCGCCTCGGGCGCGCGCGGGCCGCTCCAGGCGTAGAGCTCCGCGGCTGCCTCCCGCGGCGTGCGCCCCGGGGCGAGGCGGCCGACGAGGTCGGCCGTGCTCGGGCCCGCGGTGGCGAGCGGCGCCCAGTACGCCGCACCCACCGGGAAGTCGAGCCCGGGCGGGGCGACGCCGACGACGGTGAAGTCGCGCCCCACGCTCGCCAGGTGCAGGCGCCGCCCGACGACGCGCGGGTCGCCCGCGAACGCGCGCCGCCACGTGTCGTGGCTCAGCACCAGCACACCCGGAGCGCCGGGGACGTCGTCCTCCGGGCGGAGGAGCCGGCCGAGCGCAGGGCGGGCGCCCAATACGTCGAAGAAGTTGCCGGTCACGCGGCCCTGCGGCAGCACGAGCGGCCGCCCGCCGTCGTAAAGCGGAAACGGGTAGACGCCGAAGTGCGCGTAGCCGGCGACCGCGCGGAGCGTGCGGCTATCCCGCGCGAACGGCGCGACCTGCTGGGGCAGCAACCCGTGCTCGATGTTGTCGCCACGCAGGTTCCAGAGCACGACGAGGCGGCCCGCGTCGGCCACGGGAAGCGGGCGGCGGAGGACCGCGTCCGAGACGCTCAGCATCGCCGCGGCCGTCGCGAGCCCGAGGGCGAGGATGGCAACGGCGGTGATCGCGAGCAGCGGCGCGCGCCGCAACCCGCGGAACGCGAAGCGGAGGTCCCGCACGAGGGTCTCGAGCATGTCGCGTCTCCGGGCAGCGGATTCGGTGCGCGCATCGAGCGCGCGCAGGTACCGGCGGGCCTCCTCCAAGTCGCCGAACTGGCGGAGCGCCTCGGCGCGGGCGGCCTCGGCGTTCAGGCCGCGCTCGGCCATCAGCTCCGCGGCGCGTAGGTCGAGGTGGAAGGCGAGCTCCTCGTCGACATCAGCGGCAACGATGCGCGCCGTGCGGTGCGGGAACTGGAAGACGCGGCGGAGGCCGGGGATGCGGGACACGGGCGGCGCCGTCGACCTCAGACGCCCGGGGCCGGGTCGAGGGCCGCATCGAGAGCCGGGTCGAGCACCCGGGACACGGCCGCAGCGTAGCGGCGCCAGGCGGACGCCTCGGCTCCGAGCCGTGCGCGCCCTGCGGGGGTGAGCTGGTAGTAGCGGGCGCGCCGCTTGTGCTCCGAGAGTCCCCACTCGGCTACCACGTCGCCCCGGCGCTCCAGCCGGTGCAGCGCCTTATAGAGGGGCGCGTCCTCGAGGGCGAGGACGCCGTCGGTCCGCCGCCGCACCCAGCACGCGACGGCGAAGCCGTGCAGGGGCCCCCAGACGAGCGCCCGGAGGACGAGCAGGTCGACGGTGCCGGGCAGCAGCTCCAGCGGGACATCGGGTGGAGAGACGTCAGGCACGGCAGGCAGGGGTCGGCGAGGGGCGCGGGGTGGGTAGAACGTGCGTACTCCCCTTCTTGCGGAAGGGGAACGTACGGTCGCGCCGTCCGCCGTCAAGGACCTGATGCTCGGTCCTCCGGAGCATCAACGCCCCGGCGTCCCCGCGAGTGGTCCCTCCCGACCCGGTACCGAGAGCGTATGCGGCCACGAGATGCACGAGGTGATCGCCTCCATCGAAGTGCGCCCACCCTTTAGCGCGCCGGGCTACGGCGAACGCAGCATTTCGCCGTGGCGAGGGCGTCAGCGAGCCGAGCCATGCCCTTCCTGTCCCCCCTGTCGCACAGAGCCTAGTGTCCCGGCATCACCGGCGCCGGCGCGACCCCCGGCGCTACGGCGCGGTCTCGCGCCACCGTCTGCCCGAGCCTCCACCCGCCCCAGGCGAGCATCAGCAGCACGAGCGCGCCCCCGACGCCGAGCGCCGCGCGGTCCCCCGGCGTCAGCGCCCGGTCGCGGCGCCGGGGCGCGTGCGCGGCCCCGTTCCGCGCGGCCGTGGCGGCTCCGTCGCGCGGGTGCGCCCCCGCATCTGAGCGCGAGGGCGAAGACGAGACGCGCCGCGTCATGCGCTCACACCTCGCAGGACGTCCTCCGGCTCGGCGCGCGCCGTCGCGTCGGCGGCGGCGACCGTCGGCGGCGCACCGACCGCAACCGCCGTCCGTCGGCGGGAGGACCCGGGGAACTGCAGCCGCCATCCCGTCGCGAGCACCCCCAGCATCGTGAGTTGGACGAGCGCGAGCAGGGCCGCGTCGAGCGGCTTGACGCCCGTGAACGCGAACATGTGCACCGCGAGGAAGGGGTCGAACAGGCGCCAGAAGTACGGACGCCGCTGGACGACCTCGCCCGTGCCCTGCGCGACGTAGACGTCCGTGTGCCAGGGATCATTGAACCGGAACCGGTAGGTGGGCACCGGGCGGTTGAGGTCCATCCAGAGCTGCGGCGCCACGGCCACGTAGAAGAAGTCGGGCTTGCCGATCACCTCCTCGCGCGCGATGGCCCCGGCGAGCGTGGGTGACAGCGCCGCGAGCGGTCGCCCCGTCGCGGCGGAGAAGACGCGCGGGGGCTCGTCTTTACGAGGCATAACGAGCCACGCGTCCTGGTTGCCCAGGCGGCGCCACTCGATGGCCTGCACGGGCCGCGCGCCCGCCGAGTCCGCGGGGAGCGACGCCGCGACCTGCCGCAGGACCGTGCCGGCGTCGGCGAGCGGTTGGCTGGCGGCGAACCCGCCGCGCCAGTCCGTGCTGAAGCTCGACTTGCCGCGGAACGGGTCCTCGAGCGGGCCGAGGCACAGCCACAGGTAGATGCCGACGACGAGCTGCACGACCAGCACGCCCCCGACCGCGGCGCCCAGCTTCCGGTGCAGGTTGCGCGCACGGAACGGCCCGGCGCTCCGCGCCCGCGATGGCGCAAGCGCCGTCGCGACCGCCGGACGGCGCCACCAGAAGAGCTGGTAGCCGAAGATCGCGAGCGCGATGACGCCGAGCGCGCAGGCGTAGAGCAGCGTCGTCCAGAGCGCGAGGTGGTCGCTGTACTGGTTGACGTGGAACGTCCGGTACCACCACTCGAACTGCCCGGACGCCGCGTTCAGCCGCCGCAGCGTGCGCCCCTCGTCGCGCGAGAGGATGAGCGTCGCGGGCTGCGCGCCGCCGACGCGGGCGCGCACCGCGGGCACCCGGTCGGCCGCGTAGTAGCGGTTGTACTCCGTCGCGTGCTCCAGCCCCTGGAACCGGCTCCCGAGCAGCGCCTCGTTCGCCGTGACGGCGAGCAGCTCGTCAGACAGGGGGTCGAGCCGCGCCCCCGTCCGCGCGTCGAACACCATCGCCGCCGCGTACGGCGTCGGCTTCACCACGTACCACAGGTGCGGGCCGCGCGACTGCAGCCGCAGCCAGTAGACGCGCTCGAGGCCGTGCTCCGCCGCCGCCCGACGCAGGACGGCGTCGGGGGCGACCGTCGCCTCGTCGAGCCGGACGTCGACCGAGTTGTACGGATTGAGCGTGTACGACCCGGCCAGCCCGTTCGGGGCGTTCATCGTCATCAGCATCATCGCCGCCGACGACGCCATCCAGCCGAGGAGCGGGACGGTCAGCACCAGGCCGAGCCACTTGTGCCAGGACGCGACCCGGGCCTTCGCACGCTTTCCGAACATCTCGACTCCTATCGCTGCGGAAGGGCGTCGCCAGGGCGCCGGCGGCGCGGCGCGCGCGCGGCCGGCGCCCGCCGCACAGGTGGCTGCCGGCTGGGTGTCCGCGGCGCGGCGCTCAGCGCCGCCCGGCGGACGCCCGGCGGGCGAACGACCGTCGCCGCGTGGTGCCACATGGTCACCACGCGACCCGGAGGCCGGCCGAGTAGTTCACCCCCGGCAGGGGGTTATAGTAGCGGCCGAGCGCGGCGTTGATCTGCGGCTGCGACGAATACGCTTCCGAGAACAGGTTGTTCACCGCGACGAACGGCGCCACCTGTGCCGCCCCGAGTGCGCGTTCCCAGCCGAGGCGAAGGTTGACCACCTGGTACGCGGGGTTCGTCACCGTGTTCGCGTCGTTGAGGAAGAACTGCCCGACCGACTGGACCTCGATGCCGCCCGTGAGCCCGCGGGCATCCCGGTAGCGGAGCTCGGCGAACGCGTTGTGCTTCGGGATTCCCGGCAGCTCGTTGCCGGTGAAGTCGTTCGTGCCCGCGACGAACCGGTCGTACGCGAAGTCGGAGTACGTGTAGGTGCCCGCGAGCGTCAGCGCGCTGGTGAGCGCGAGCTGCGCGCCGGTCTCGACGCCCCACTGCCGCACCTCCGCCGCGTTCACCAGCGCCGCGAACTGCCCGGTCGCCGGGGCCGGGCGCGCGAAGCTGACGTTCACCGGCTGGTCGCGGAGCGACTGACGGAAGACGACCGCCTCGAAGGAGGCGCGGCCCGCCGCGCCGCGCGTGCCGACCTCGTAGGTGCGGACCGTGAGCGGCCGGACCACTTGGTTGGTCACGAACTCGCCCGTGGGGGCCGGCGAGTTGCGCAGCTGCCCGATGACCGGCGCCTCGAACGACTCGCTGAAGTTGGCGAACGTCGAGAACGACGGCGTCGCGCGGTAGGTGAGCCCCACCTTCGGCGTCACCCGTTTGAAGGTGCGCGGCTCGGTCACCGAGGCCAGCAGCTGGTTCTGCTGCCGGAAGCGGATGTTGTCGTAGCGCACGCCGCCGGTGAGCGTGACGTCGCGGTGCAGGGAGAGCTCGTCGAGCGCGTACACGCCGTAGGTCGTCGCCCCCTCGTCGAACACCGAGAACGAACGGCCAGCGCTCGTCGTGCCCGCGCGACCGGTGGTCGCGGTCTGGATCGGCGTGTCCTGGAAGTCGACGCCGGTGGTGAACCGGTTGCCGAGTGCCCCCAGGGCGCGGGTCGTGAGGAGGCGGACGTTCGCGCCGCGGTTCACGAAGCTCTGCTGGATGTACTGCGCGAGGCTCGGACTGCGCGTGGCGCGCGGCACGTAGAAGACCTGCGTCTCCACCTGCTCGGTCGCCGTGAGCGTGCGCTGCACGTTGAGCCCGAAGCGGAACTCGTCGAGCCGGCCGAAGTTGTCGAGCCGCCGCCCGTTGAGCGTGAGGAAGCTCGTCGAGTCGGCGAGCCGCGGCCGCGTCTGGAACTCCTCCAGGGTGAGGGCGCCGGAGACGTCCTGGCCGAGGTTGTCGTAGGACATCACGCCAGTGATGGTGCTCCGGTCGTTCGGCCGGTACACGAGCTTCGACGAGAATCCGGTCTGGTCGAAGTTCGAGTTGGCGCGGTAGCCGTCCTGCTGCGTGCGCCAGGCGCTCCCGAGATAGCTCACGGCACCGCCGAACGCCTGCCCGGTCGCCTTGCCGTGCACGCGCGCGAAGCCGTAGCTGCCGCCGAGCACCTGGAGCTGCCGGCGAGGCGTCTCGCCGCCGGCCTCCGTGGTCACCGCGACGACCCCCCCGGCCTGGTTCCCATAGAGGGTGGACGCCGGGCCGCGCAGCACCTCGATGGACTGCACGGAGGCCATGTCGAGGTTCGCCAGGTCCTGGCCTGACCCGCCGGCGTTGTTCTTCGGGATGCCGTCGATCAGGAGCCGGATGCTGCGCACCCCGAACGCGTTCGAGGAGCCGGCGCCGCGGATCGCGATGGTCACGCGCGAGGCGCCACCCAGCTGGTCGCGGATGACGAGGCCGGGCACGGTCCGCAGGGCCTCCTCGAGGTTCGTGTTGCGGCGCCCCGTGCCCTGAATGGTCTCCATCGAGACCACGCTGATCGCCGCCGGCACGTTGCCGAGTTGCTGGCCGCTGCGGGTGGCCGCGGTCACCACGGTGCCCAGCCCCTGGGGCACGGCCTCCAGGGTGAGGTCAACCGCCGCCGTTCCGTCGCCCGCGCCGGTCGCGGCCACGGTCACGGTCACGTCGACGATGCGGGCCCGGTATCCCAGAGCAACGCCGCGCAGGCGGTATCGGCCCGCGTTCGGGGGCATCAGGCGAAACCGCCCCGACTCGTCGGTTCTGGCGGCACGCACGACGCCGCCGCCCGCATCGAGCAGTTCGACGGTCGCGCGGACGATGGGCGCTCCCGTTGCCGCGCGGACTTGCCCCCGCACCACCGACGCCGCGGGCTGCTCGCCCTGTGCGCGGGCTGGCGTCGCCACCGCCGGGACCGCGGTGGCGAGCGACAGCAGGGCGTACCACAGCGGCTGGCGACGGGACGCGGAAGATCGGGTCGGCATGAGAGGGCGGCAGGAGTGGTTGCCGGCCGGAGGGCCGGCCATGCGCGAAGGCCGCGCCGTCGCAGCGCGCGACGAACGGGACATTTTACGGGGCGTAGTACGCCGCCGAAGATGCCTCGCGCAGCGGAGCTCGTCAAGGGACGCGGCGCGCCGCGTGCCCATGCGCGGCCCACCTTTACATTCCGTAGAAGGGGAGCAACCATACGGGCAACGTGCGCGTGGCGCCCACCGCCGAGGACGCCGCTGTGCGCCGCCGCCTGTCGTCGCCCGGCGCCCTGCTGCTGTTCGGCGCGGCGTCCGCCGACGGCCGTCGCCCAGGAACGGCCGTCGCCCAGGAACGGCCGTCGCCCGGGAAACGGCCGTCGCCTCATTCCGCCCTGCCCCGCCCTGCCCCGCCGTGTCCCTCACCCCCGAACTCACGCACGCGCTGACGCCGCACGTCGCCTCCGGCATGCCACCAGGCGCCGGGGACGCGCTGCGCGCCCTCATCGCGCGCTGGCGCGAGGACCCGGGCGCCACGTACCGCACATGGTTCCTCTGGGAAGAGCGGGTCAAGAACTTCCGCTCGATCCGGCGCGGCATCCAGGCCGTCGTGCGCGAGATCGAGGCGGGGACGTTCGGGAACGCCTACCGCGGCTCGTCGCTGGAGACGGTCGTGCACTCGGTCGCGGAGCAGCGGCAGCTCTTCAAAGGCGCCGACCACGCGTGGCTGTGGAAGCCGAAGCTCCGCATCCCCGACATCTACGAGTCGCCGGAGAACCAGCGGGCGTTCGGCCGCTTCCTCGACACCTGCGTGTGCTGCAGCACCGAGGAGCAGGTGCTCACGGCGGTCCGCCGGCTCGACGCGCTCGGGATCAAGGGGCTCGGGCCGACGGCGGCGAACCTGATGTACTTCCTGCACCCGACGCTCGTGCCGCCGTTCAACACGGCAATGGTGACCGGCTACAACGCGCTCACGGGCGCGAAGGTGAAGCTCGGGAGTTGGGAGCACTACCTCGCGATGCGCGCCGGGGTCCTCGAACTGAACGCGCGCTACCGCGACCTGCTCTCGAACGACCTGGGCGCCGTCGCGGGGCTGCTCTTCGACGTCGGCAGCGGGCGGTACCCGGCGCCGCCCCGCGCGGACGACGCGGCGGCGCGGGCGGCGTGGGAGGCGGACCTCGCGCGCGTGCGCGACGACTCGGCGAAGGATGCGAAGGCGCTCGCCGCCGCACGCGAGAGCGACCGGACGCACACGGAGGTGCAGGGCTGGCTCCGCGACCTGGGGCGCGCGCTGGGATACGCCGTGTGGGTCGCGGCGAACGACCGGACGCGCCCCTTCGGCGACGGGCGGCTCGCCGACGGGTGCCTCGACGCGTTGCCGGCCCCGCTGGCGGGCGCGCCGGGCGCCGACGCGGTGAAGCTCATTGACGTGCTCTGGCTCGAGCGCGACGCGGCGGGCGCGCCGACGGGCCGCGTGGCGGGGGCGTTCGAGGTGGAGCACACGACGTCCATCTACTCGGGGATCGTCCGGATGCTCGACCTCGCGCTCGGCGCGCCCGACGCCGCGGTGACGCACCTGTTCCTCGTGGCGCCGGACGGGCGCGAGGACGACGTGCGGGCACAACTCGCCCGGCCGGCGTTCAGCCGCGTGTCGGACCTGCGCGTGCGCTACCTCCCCTACGGCGAGCTCGAGCGGCACCGCGAGACGATGGCGCGTTTCGGCACCGGCATGAAGGCGGTGGAAGCGGTCGCGCGCACCCTCGTCTGATCCGCTTCCCACGTCCCGGGTACCATTCCCGGGTACCATTCCCAGGCACCCCTTCCACGTCGCCGCCCTGACTGCGCCCATGCCGCACCTCAACCGCCTGTCCGCCCTTCGTCGCTCGCCTGCCGCCGCGGCGCGTCGCACGCCCGTCCTGCTCGGCATCGCCCTCGCGGCAGCGCTGGCCGCCTGCGGAGGCGGCACCGGGGAGCAGTCCTCCCAGAGCGCGGCTGTCGCGGGCGCTCCAGCCGACACGCACGCGGGGCACGCCACGCCCGCCAGCGGGCCGGCCGGGAGCGCCGTCGTGATGGCAGGGCTGCCGGACAGCATGCGCGTCGCGACCGTCTACAAGACGCCGACGTGCGGCTGCTGCCAGGCGTGGGTCGACCACCTGACGGCGAGCGGCTTCCGGGTGACGACCGTGGACCGGGAGGACCTCGCGCCGATCAAGGCGCAGCACGGCGTGGGCGAGCACCTCGCCTCGTGCCACACGGCGCTGATCGGCGGCTACGTCGTCGAGGGGCACGTGCCGGCGGCGGACATCGTGCGGTTGCTCACGGAGCGCCCGGCCGTCGCGGGGATCGCCGCGCCGGGGATGCCGTCCGGCTCTCCGGGGATGGAGATGCCCGGGGCGCCCGCCGACCGCTACGACGTGGTCAGCTTCGACCGCGCGGGTGCGACGCGGGTGTACGCGAGCCACTGACGTCGTCGAGACCACGCGCCGGCGCCGCGTGGACGGACCAGCGCCGCCGCATCAAGCGGGCAGCGGGGGCGCCAGCGGGAACGCGGGCAGGCGTCGGCGACCATCGGTGACGTGCACCAACCAGCGCGCGGACCAGCGCGCGGACCAGCGCGCGGACCAGCGCGCGGACCAGCGCGCGGACCAGCGCGCGGACCAGCGCCCGCAGCCTCCGCCGAGCCGCCACGCACCCGGCCCGCAAGGGCGCGACGTCGAGGCACGCGGTGAGCGCCACGCCGCCGGCAGGGTGCTCTGCAGCGCGCGCGGATCCGGTGTCTGGTAGGGGCCGATCACCAGCAGACGCTGCGCACCACGGCGTCTCACGTCTTCCGCGTGCGCGGCACGGGCTCGGTGAGCTCCTCATCCACCGGCCGGCGGATGCCGAGGACGCGCCCTTGAGGCGGCAACGCGAGCCGACGCGCGTCCCGCTGCGGGTCGGCACCTGGGCATCCGCCCACAGCCCATGCGCCACGACGGGCGCGGCCAGGCGCGCCTTCCCGACGAAGGACGCGGAGACGCGCTCCGCCGACGCGCGCACGGGGCCGCGGCTCTCCGCGGAGCCCGGATGGGTACGCGCCGCCGCGCACCGCACCCTCGGGGCGCGCCGCCATCGTCGCAGTCGTCACGGTTGCCCCCGTGCCCGGCCACGCGTGCACCCGTCGCCGGCGGATCGCCGGCGGATCGCCGGCGGATCGCCGCCACCTGCGTCCCCAGAGCGTCGCGCCGCGGCGATGCACGAGGCGGACCGGCGCACGTGCCCGCCCGTACACGGCCCCGGGGGCCGTCCTTCCGTCTATCGGGATCGGCCGCGCGCGCGTCGGCTTGCTTCCGCCGCGTGCCCCTCCTGCGCGTCCGGAGCCGGGCAGCAGCATCGCGCGCGACTGCTGCGGGTCCGTCCACTCCTCGCGCAGGGCCGTCCGGCCGCACGCGGCCGGCCCTCGCGGCTCGATGGCCGACATCGCTCGACCGTCTACAGCCTGCGGCACACGAACACGAACGTTCGCGCGAGCACGTTGAGCGGGAAGTGCAGGGTGCCGGGAACGACCGGGAGCACACGCTGCCCGGCGGAGAGCATCGCGTAGCTCTCGATCACGAACCCCGAGGCTTTGATACCACGAGCGGCCTCCGCAATCGAGATGAAGTTGATGTGTGGGTCGGGGTACGTGGGGGCGCGGTGCAAAAGGCGCGCGCGCAGCTCGCGATGGTGCCAGCGGTTCAGGTACGTCAGCACCAGGTGGCCGCCCGGTCGCGTCTTCCGACGCACCAGCGTCAGAAACGCCCGGGGATCGCGGACGTACTCGAACATGCCCGAGACGACGAGCACATCGAATGTGCGCCCGGGGAACGGATCGGCATCCGCGTTCAGGTCGGCGACGGCGAACCGATCCGACTCGCGACCGGGAGGGAGCGCCTCCGCCGTCAGGTCCGCTCCGTAGTAGGCGATGTCGGCTGGCAGCAGCCGTCGGAGTGCCGCCGGCCCGCACCCGAGGTCGAGCAGGGTGCGCGGATGGGAGGCCTGCGCTCCACTGCTCCCCGGCAGCGTGGACACGATGCGCGCGACGAGGTGGAGTCGCGCGTGCGGGCGCTCGAACCGCGACACGTTGCCGCGCCAGTGGACGCCAATCTCCGCCGCCGTCAGCCGCGCCGCGTGCGCCTGATCGTAGTTCCGCATCAACGCCTCCCGTCCGAGCGCGGACGAGCGTGCCTCCGACCGCCGCGATCACGGATGATGCCGCACCGCGGCTCGGGCCGGGCACGGACCTAAGCCTCGAGGATCGCCTCGATTTTACGGGCCGTATAACGGCGGCCGCTGTGCACATTAGGGCCGTCGAGGTTTTCCGCAATAGCGGTTCGGCACTCCGTACGCGGGCGCGGCGCCCGAGGGCCCAGGCGCTCGCTCAGCGGCGCGCCGCGCCGCGCCACGCGACTGGCGGCGACGCTCGACGGCGGACTGGGCAGGCCACGTGGCGTGACGGACGCGGCGTGCAGGCCACACGCGCCGCGCTTGATCTTGCGTAAAGCCGGCGAGGATCGCATGATGGCTGCCGACCGGCGCTCCCCCGGGACCCGCTCCCGCCGAACGATGCCTGCGCGCGTGATCGAAGTGGGGTTCTGCACATCGACGCACGTGCGGGCCCCGCGGTCGCCTTCGGCGTGGGTGGCCACGCGTGTGCGCAGCGCAGGAGGTCGCACGCCCGACGCGCACGGCCGGCTTCCCGCCCTGGACGGGCTCCGAGGGCTTGCCATCCTCCTGGTCCTCGTCAACAACCTGTACCCGGAGCACCCGTCGACGCGGTTCGACGGCGCGGTCGAAGCGGCGACCAACCTCTGGTGGGTCGGCGTCGACCTGTTCTTCGCGCTGTCGGGCTTCCTGATCACCGGCATCCTGTGCGACGCGCGCGGATCGCGGCACTACTTCCGCGACTTCTACGCCCGCCGCGCGCTGCGTATCGCCCCCCTGTACTACGGCGTGCTCCTCGCCCTCGTGACGGGGAGCGCCGTCTTCCTGTCGGACCCCGGCGAGGGAGGGGTGGCGTTCCTGCAGAAGCAGGGCTGGTACTGGGGCTACCTCGTCAATGTGAGGATGGCGCGAGACGCCCCCGAGCCCGCACCGTACGGCACGGGGCACTTCTGGTCGTTGTCGGTCGAGGAGCAGTTCTACCTCGTCTGGCCCGCCGTCGTGCTGTGGCTGGCTCCCTCACGACTCGCGAAGAGCTGCGTCGGCCTGCTCGCTCTCGCCCTCGCGCTGCGCATGTGGTGTCTCGCCAGCGGGTGGAGCGCTGCGGCCGTGTACGTCCTCACTCCCACCCACGCCGACAGCCTCCTCGTCGGCGCGCTGCTCGCGCTCGCGGCGAGAGCCGCGTGCTGGTGGGACCGCGCGACGCGGTGGGCCCAGCCCGCGTTCCTGCTGGCCGCACCGCTCGCCCTGGCGCTCATCGCGTGGGGCCACACCGGCGACCCGACGGGACACACCGCCGCCTACACCGTCGGCTTCACGTGCGTCGCCATCGCCAGCGGCGCCCTGCTGGTGCTGGCGCTCGACGCGCCGCCCGGGACGCGGACGGCGCGACTGTTCCGCCATCCCGCGATGCGCTTCTTCGGGCAGTACAGCTACGGCATCTACGTGTTCTCGGGGCTGGTCGACGTGGCCATGCGTGGGGCAGTGCCGTTCGCCGCCGCCTTGCCGAGGGTGGCCGGGTCGCAGGTTCCCGCCGCCACCCTGGTGCTCGTGACCGCCGCGGGAGCCGCGACGGCGCTGGCGTACGTCAGCTACCACCTCTACGAGAAGCACTGGCTTCAGTTGAAGCGGCGTGTTCCGGGCGCAGGAGCCCGCACATCGTGACGCGTCGGCTGGACCGCATTCGCGGGACCGCGCCGGAGTCTCTGCGCGCGCACGGCGCAGCCGGAGGCTACCCCGCTCACGGTCGCGCGCGCACCTGCCAAACGAAGGTCGCCCGCGAGACCGCGTACTCTCGCGGCGTGTTCCCCGCGCGGGGGCTGACGTAGGCGGCGCGCACGATCCAGAGGCCGGGCGCCGTCAGGGGCAGATGCGCGATCCCGCGCCCATCGGCCACCGCCGAGAGATACGCCGGTGGGGTGGCCCCGGCCGCGAGCGTGTCGGCTGCAGGCTTGTACTCGACCCCGATCCCGGCGACCGGCTGGCCGTCGCCCGTCACGCGCACGTGGAGCGTGTCCCCAACAGCGAGCGCGAGCGGATCATTCACCGGCAGAAACTCGAGTGGCAGACCGGCCGCCCGCTGATACGCACGCGGGCCGCCGCGCCCGACCTCGACGACGGTACTCGCCGACGCGGCGTGGACGAACACGAGGCTGTCCTCCCCCGTCACCAGGCCGAGCCGCTCGACCCGCTGCGCCTCAGCGGCGCCGCCCTCCAGCCGGAGGAAGCGCAGCAACCCGGCCGGCGTGCTGCGGATCGTGCCTGGCGACAGCGACAGGCTGACGCGGTACTGGCCGGCCGCCGGCGGCACGTGACGGATGCGCAACGCGCCGCCCTCGGCCGCGAAGTCCGTGATCCGGGCCTCCGTCGCCGCCCCGACGAGGCGCACGGCGGCCACGCGCGTGATCGGCACCGCCGAGCCGGCAGGGAACTTCCCGCCACCGGCGCGTGCGCTCAGCGCGAGGCGCCCTCCCGCCGCGAGCGTGAAGAGGTCGGGCAAGAGCCACGTGTCATGCGCCTCGGCGACGCCGACGGCGACGAGCAGGCTGGCGCACGCGAGCGCCACAGAGGTCCGACGTGAGGCGCGGCGCTGGCGGACGAATGCAGACATCGAAGGGGGGGGCCGTGTGGTGGAGGAGAGGACGCGCGAGGTGAGGTCGTACTCGGACGGACACGGAGAGCGGGGCAGCGGCACGCGGCCACCGCGGCGGGACGCCCGGCCGTCGGGAGCCTCGCGCGGTACGGCTGGGTGTTCGCGCAGGGCACGACGTCCGTACGCCGTCAGCCCTCGGGGCTTGCCTACCGAGAGCGGCGTGGTCACCGGCAGCGCCAGCAGGGCGGCGCCCGCGTCGACGGCCGGTGCAGGCGGATCGCCCGGAGATCGCCTGGCGCGAGCGACTGCCACATCGCGCCCCACGCGACATGCCGGATCGGTTGCGTGTGGATGAGCAGGACGACGGTGGAGCCCGTCGTGAGTGGGAGCTTGATGACGACTGAAGGAGCGGCGCCACCCCGAGGCCGTCCCGAGCGCCAGCCCGAGCGGTAGCACGACCTGTACGAGCCCCGTGGCGAACGAGGCGAGACACAGGGCGACGATGCGACATGACCCACGGCGACGATGCGACACGACCCACGAGCCGGCGACATCCATCGCGACGTACGCTGCGCGCGCGTCGGCTCTCCTCCGAGGTCAGGGCGGAGATGGCGCGCGCGAGGAACGCGGCGACCGCCTCGAGCCAGCCCACCGAGACGGCGACGTGGCCCGGCAGGCGAGCTTCCGCCCCCCGCCGTCCATCATCGGCGGAGCGGTCACGATCCGTGGCCGCGGAAGCCGCGGCTGGCCAGGTGCACAGCAACGAACGGGAGGGCACGGCGCCGCCCCCCCCGTCCCCCCCGCCATGCACGGGTGTCGTCATCAGGCGTCCGTCCGACGTCCGTCCGACGTCTGTCCATCCGGCGTCGCCGGGCATGCCGGAGGAGTCCGGGTCAGCCATCTGCGATGGGAGCGTAGGTACGTCGTCGCGGCAGCGTTGGGCAGCGGCGGTGCGAGATCGCGGCCGCGCGGCCGCGCGGCCGCTCGGGAGCAATGGGATACGCCGCGTCCTGCGGTGCACGGGAGGCATGTGCTCGGCCGGGGGCGACCCTGGCGCCCGGAAGCCTCCCGTACCCCACAGGCCTAGGCGGCCATCATGCGGCCATGGCCGCCATCCGCTCACAGGACTCGGCGCAGCGGCGACAGGCCTCGGCGCACTGCTGCATCATCGGATCGCTCCCGCCCACGCTCCGGCAGGACTGCTCGCAGGCGCGGCACGCCTCGGCGCACAGGGCGCACGCGCGGGCGTGCATCGGCGAGCCCCGGAGCATGAAGTCGGCGGAGGTCTGGCAGGCCCGGGCGCAGTCGAGCAGCGCCGTCTGGTGCTGCCGTGACGCATGTGGCCCGCCCAAGTCGAGGCAGTGCCCCGCGGTGACAGTGCACACGGAGTAGCAGTTGAGGCATTCCTGGATGCACTGCTCCATGTCCCGGCTCATCGTCGTGTGGCTGGCGGTGTGCGCCATGCGGTCCTCCTCCTCAAACGGTGAACGGCCGCCGTCCGACGGCCGGCGCGCCCCCGACCCCGGCTCGGGACGCCGACGGGGTGCGCGGAGGGCACGACGCCGCAGGGGGCGTGCCGCACGCTTTACGGTTCGTAAAGCCGCACGACCCGTGCTCGCTTACTGGGGTGGCTGCCGCCGGGCGCGGGAGGACCAGTGAATCGCGGCGATACGCCAGCCGGTGGCGCCCGCGGCCGCCCGCGTGAGCACCATCAGCTCGGCGCCCGCCGAGTTGACCGACCGGCCGCGGTACTCTCCCTGCGTAACGGACGTCGAGCTCGCCCACGCGACGTCGCCCCGCACCGAGACCCGGACCGGGCCACGCGCGGCCTTCACGGCTCGCGCGAACGCGATGTCGCCCGGCAGGTGGTGCCCCTGGTACTCCTCCCGCGTTTCCATCCCGCCACTCTCGAGAATGACGACGTCTGGTGCGAGCAGCGCCAGCGCGGCCGCGCTGTCCCCGCTTGCGAGGGCCTCGTGGAAACGCGTGACCGTGCGCGCCACCTCCGCGGAGTCGAGCATCTGGACGGGCGCGCCCGGAGGCGCGCCCGGAGGCGCAGGGATGGCCGAGGCTCGAGTGGCCGAGGCTTCGGTGCCCGGTGCGCGGGCGGCGGACGGACGGGCGGCGGACGGACGGGCGGCGGACGGTCCGACGGGGGACGCCGGCGTCGGCTCCACCTCTCCGGTCGCGGCCGCGGCACGCCGCACGCCGCCCGGCGCCGCCGCAAAGACCAGGGTGGCCCAGTGCGTGTCCCAGTCGGCCCCGGACCCCGAGTCCGCTTGGACGACGTGGATGGTCCGGACGTTCCACAGACCTGGGCGAGCGAGCGGGACCCGCACGATCCCGTTCGCGTCCGACGCGAGCTGGATGTCGGCGGCGGCGGCGGCCCCGCTGCGCGCGGGGCCGGTGGCGCCGGCGGCGAGCGGCCAGTCGACCGCCCCCGCGTGGATCCGCGCGGACGCGAGGGGGCGCCCGCGGTAGAGCAGGCGTAGGGACGCCGTGTCGCCGGCCCGGAGCGCCACTGGGTCGGCGAGCGGCACGAACTCGAGCGGATAGCCCGCCGTGCGGTCGAACGCGCGCGGCGCGCTCCCGGCGTCGCGCCCCACCTGCACGAGCGTCTTCGCGTACTTGGCGTACCGGCGCGTGACGCTGTCGCGGCCCGTGAGCAACCCATCGCGGTCCACGCGCGCGAGCGCGTCGGGCGCACCCTCGAGTTCCAGGTACCGCCGGAAGCCGGCGGCCGACTCGCGCACCGACCGCGGGTGCAACGCGACGGCCACCACGTACTGCCCCGGCGCGTCCGGCCGGTGGCGCAGGCGGAGCGAGGTGCCGTCGCGCGAGAGGCCCGTGACGCGCGCCGACCCGGCGGCGCCGAGCACGCGCGCGTCGGCGACGCGCTCGGCGCCCACCGCCGACTCGCTCGTCGGGAAGCGGCTGCTGGTCTGGCCGCGTACCGACAGCGTGCCGCCCGACGCCAGCGTAAACGCGTCCGGGACGAGCCAGAAGTCGTGCGCGGCGACCGTCTCCGCCGTCAGGGCGATACCGAGGAGCGCGACGGCGGCCGCGGACCGCCGGATGGTGCGGCGGGCGTTACGTGAGCGACGTGAGGAGCTGCGAGCCACGGGAACCTTGGGCGGAGATCGTCGGGGCGGACCGCGCGGCGCGTCGGTGCCGGGTCAGTCCGGGCGGACCCGCGTGACTTTACCACCCGTAAAACCGTCCGGCAAGCCGTGCGGGAAGGGCCGTGCTCGACGTCGCCCGTGCGGGTTCCCCCCGGCGGCCTCGCCGCCGCGGCGGCCCGCCTTCCATCGACGGGTCCGCCCAGCAGGTCGCCCCGTCGCGTTGCCCCTACCAAGGCCCTACAGGTCGGCGCGGCGCAGCAACTGCGCGTTGACGGCAACGATGATCGTGCTGAGCGACATGAGCACGGCTCCCACGGCCGGCGTCAGGACGACGCCCCACGGCGCGAGCACCCCGGCCGCCAGCGGGATCGCCACGATGTTGTAGCCGGCGGCCCACCAGAGGTTCTGCACCATCTTCCGGTAGCTGGCGCGCGAGAGCTTGATGATGCGCGGCACGTCGCGCGGGTCGCTCCGCACGAGCACCACGTCGCCCGCCTCCACGGCCACGTCGGTGCCGGCGCCGATGGCGATGCCCACGTCGGCGGTCACCAGGGCCGGGGCGTCGTTCACCCCGTCGCCGACCATCGCCACGCGCTTGCCCTGCCGCTGGAGGCGCTCGATGTGCGCCGCCTTGTCCTCCGGCAGGACCTGCGCGAGCACCGTGTCGATGCCGAGGTCGCGCGCGACCACGTCGGCCACGGCCCGCGCGTCGCCCGTCATCATGACGACCTCGAGCCCCGCGTCGTGCAGCGTGCGGACGGCCTCCGCCGACTCGGGGCGCACCGCGTCGGCGACCGTGAGGGCGGCGAGCGTCCGCCCGCCCTCGACGAGGTAGATGACCCCCTGCCCGCGCCCGGCCGCCTCCTCGGCGAATCGCTGCAGCTCGGGCGCGGGCGTCACGCCGAGGCTCGCGAGGAGGTTCGGCCCGCCCTCGGCGAACTGGCGGCCGTCCACCGTGGCCCGAACGCCGCGTCCGGGGATCGCCTCGAATCCCTGAGCCGCGGGGACCGCCAGCCCGCGCTCCTCGGCGCTCTTCACTATGGCGCGCGCCACGGGGTGTTCGGCATCGCGCTCGACGGCGGCCGCGAGCCGCAGCGCCTCGTCCTCCGCGAGTCCGGCCGTGGTGCGGAGCGCGACCACACGGTGCTCACCGAGCGTGAGCGTCCCCGTCTTGTCGAAGACGACGGCCGTCAGGTTGCGCGCCTCCTCGAGCCCGCGGCGGTCGCGCACGAGCAGCCCACCCCGCGCGCCGAGCGTCGTCGAGATCGCGAGGACGAGCGGCACGGCCAGGCCGAGAGCGTGCGGGCAGGCGATCACGAGCACGGTGACCAGGCGCTCCACCGCCGTGGCAGCGCTCGCGCCGGCGAGCAGCCACGCGGCGAACGTCACGGCGCCGGCGCCGAGCGCCACCCAGGTCAACCAGAACGCCGCACGGTCGGCCAGCGCCTGGGCGCGCGAGCGGGACGTCTGCGCCTGCTGCACGAGGCGCATGATGCCGGCGAGGGCGGTGCGCTCGCCCGTACCCGTGACCTCGACGCGGAGCGAGCCCGAGCCGTTCACCGCGCCGGCGATCACGGTGTCGCCCTCCTGCTTCTCGACGGGCGCCGACTCGCCGGTGATGAGGGCCTCGTTGACCGCGCTACGTCCCGCGCGCACGACGCCGTCGGCGGGGACGTTGGCGCCGGGTCGGACGAGGACGAGATCCCCATTGCGCAGCTCGGTGACCGGCACCTCCTCCACCCGCTCGGCGGCCCCCACGCCCGTCACGCGCCCGGCGGTGCTCGGCAGCAGCTTGGCGAGCTCGCCGAGCGCCCCCTGCGCCTGTGAGATCGAGCGCATTTCGAGCCAGTGGCCGAGGAGCATGATCGTGACGAGCGTCGCCAGCTCCTCCCAGAGCGGCATCCCGGGAAAGCCGAGGAACACCGCGGCGCTGAATACGAATGCGACGCTGATGGCGAGCGCAATCAGCGTCATCATGCCAGGCAGCCGGTCGCGGATTTCGCGCACGGCGCCCTGCAGGAACGGCGTCCCGCCGTAGAGGAACACCGCGGTGCCGAACGCCGCGGGGATGTAGCGTGTACCCGGCCACATCGGTGCGGTGTAGCCGAGGGCGCGCTGCAGCATGTGCCCCCACACGAGCGTCGGCACGGTGAGCGCGAGCGACAGCCAGAACTTGTCGCGGAACATCGCGACCGAGTGGCCGGCGTGCTTGTCGTGGGCGGCGTGGTCGTGCACGACCATGCCGCCCGCCGCGTGCGAGGCATGCGCGGCGTCCACAGCGCCGGACGCGCGGGTCGGCCCGCCGTGCGCCATGCCGTGCGCCATGCCGTGCGCCATGCCGTGCGCCATGCCGTGCGCCATGCCGTGCGCCATGCCGTGCGCCATGCCGTGCGCCATGCCGTGCGCCATGCCGTGCGCCATGCCGTGCGCCATGCCGTCATGCGCGTGAGGCTCGGTTGCATGGGCGGCGGGCCGTCCGTCCGAGCGGGACCCGGCTCCATCGGCGGCCAGATCGGCGGCCAGATCGGCGGCCAGATCGGCGGCCAGGTCGGCGGCCACCTCCGCACGCGCCTGCCGGGTCGGAGGGTCAGCGCTCGGCGCGACCGCCGGCGCGGCGGCGGGCTTCGCCTCGGGTGCGACGGGACCCGTGGTCATCGGGGCCGCGTGGGCCGCGTGGGCCGCGTGGGCCGTGTGGCCCGCGTGCGCGTCGTCTTGGTCGCTTGAGGAGCCGCTCATCCTTCCCTCCTGCAGAGGAGCACATACCAGTGGAGGGTATATCCTTCATACCCCCGTCCCCTATGTCAACCGACCGGCGTCGGGCGTCGCGACCGCTCGGTGCCCCATCTGCTCCCCGTCGGCTCCCCGTCGGCAGCGTGCGCGCCCGCGCTCATGAGCACCGGCCTCGCGGAGGCTCAGGGGCCGGCCGCGAACCCGCGGCCGGACGCGGCGACGGCATCCGGCATGTTTGATGCCCCGTAAAGCCGGAAGCTGGCAACGCGCGGCCGCTCGCGTCTGCACGACCACCCCACCTCTACCGACCTCGACGACCCATGCGACAGGACCATGCCCACGCGACGGCGAGCCGCCTCAACCTCGGCGCCAGCCTGCTGTTCGCCACCTTCGCCATGGCGGCCTGCTCCGGGAGCAAGGACGCGGGGACCGACAGCGCCGCGGGTGTCGCCGGCGACACGGCGGGTGTGGCGACGGCCCCCGCCCCCGCGGCGCAGGACACGGGCATGGCCGGGATGGCCGGGATGGACCACTCGCAGATGACGATGCACCGGCCGGCGCCGCGCGACTCCAATCAGGCGTTCCTGCGCATGATGGGCGACCACCACGAGGGCCTCGTCGCGATGTCCGACTCCGCGCAGCCGCGCCTCACGGGCGCGACCGCGAAGTCCGACGCGCAGAAGCTCCGGCAGAAGCAGGAGTCGGAGCAGCAGCGGATGCTGGCGATGCTCTCGGGGCAGTACAGCGATTCGGTGACGCCGATGATCATGCCGAGCAACCGCGCGATGATCGACTCCGTGACCCGGGCGCCACAGGGCGCTGAGGCGGACCGTGCCTACTACCGGCAGGTGATCGCGCACCACCGCGAGGCGATCCAGATGACCGAGCCCTTGCTCCCGCACCTCACGGGCGAGGTCAAGCAGATGGCGGAGAGGATGGTCGCCGATCAGCGTCGCGAGATCCAGGAGTTCGAGCGGAAGGCGTCGGCCGGCGGACAGGGCTAAGAGGGTCCGGCGTCATGCCGCGCGCCGCGCGACGCGCCTCTCGCGGTGGCCGGCCCGCGGTGTTGACCCTCGCCGGTCTCGCCGGCCTGGCGTGGCGCGTCCTGCGCCGTTGCGGGATGGCCGGCGGTGACGGCGGGCCCTCACGCGCGCGAGGCGCGGAGGCGGAAGATCTCGCGCTCGCGGAACGGAACGACCGCTACGCGGGCTGACTGGACGCCCCGCCGCGTGCCATTTTACCAGGCATAGAATCTGCCGCTGCACGCCGCGCCGTGCCTCGGCTCCGCTGTTGCGGCTCGCGAGGTTCCCACGGCCGTCACTCTCAGCGTGAAGGCTGCCCCATGCTGCACCACGTTCGCGTCGCCACGCTCGCCGCCGCCGTGATCGGCGCCGCCGCGTGCGCCGATGCCCCGTCTGCCCCGTCCGCGTCGCTTGCTCCGGGCGACGCGCCCTCGCTCAGCGCCGCCGCGCCGCAGCCGTCGGTGGCGAAGTTCGAGGTCGACTACATGATGATGACCATCGACCACCACCTCGCCGGCATCGTGATGGCGCAGATGTGCATCGAGAAGGCGGTGCACGAGGAGCTGCGTGCGCTCTGCCGCGAGTCGCTGGCGAGTCAGCAGCGCCAGATCGCGCTCTACCGGTCGTGGCTCCAGCAGTGGTACGGCATCAGCTACGCTGGCGAGATCCCCCAGAGCGCGGCGCAGGACATCCGGCGTCTGTCCGAGCTCTCCGGCGCCGCGTTCGAGGACGAGTTTCTGACGGAGTTCAGCAAGCACCACCTCCGCATCATCAAGGAATCGGAGAAGGCCGTCGAGCGAGTCTACCACGAGGAGCTGCGGCGCGAGGCGCAGATGACCGTCACGAACCAGAGCCGTCAGGTCGTGCAGATGCAGACCTGGGACTGCCAGTGGTACGACGACTGCCGGCAGGGCCTGATCGAGCAGGTGCAGAACCGCTGACTGGTGCAGAACCGCTGATCGCCAGCGCGCGGCGCGCGGCGCCGCGCGCACGACGACGGGCCCCGATCCGCGCGGATCGGGGCCCGTCGTCGTGCGCGCGGAGGGCGAGGTCCGAGGCGCGAGCTTTGTCAGCGGTTGCCCACCGCGGCCGCGTGCTCGACCGGCGCGCCGGATGCGCTATCACCGCCCGCCATCGCGTCGTCCATCGGCGTGGGCGTCGCTACGAGCGCCGCGGTCGCCAGCAGGACGAGCACCCCGACCGCGAGCTCCGCGGTCGCGGACCGGCGGATCCGCGCCGTGCCGGCGTCGTCCCCGAGGGCCGGCCGCACCCGGAGCCAGTTGTAGGCGCCCGTCCCCGCGACGAGCGACAGCGCGGCGAGCTTGAGCAGCAGCAGCTGCCCGTACCAGGTGCCCCACAACGCGGGCAGACGACCGACGTGGAGCCAGGTGGCGAACAGGCCGGTCACGGCGACCACGCCGGCGAACGCCAGCGCAGCCGGCGAGAACGCGTGCACCAGCGCCGCCACAGCGGCGCCGCGCCGCTCGGGGCCGAGCGCGAGCGCCGCCGGCACGCCGGCCGCGAGCACCACGAGGAGGCTCCCCAACCAGCCGCCGGCCCCCAGCACGTGCAGGCCGTCGCCGACGATGGCGAGGGGGGTGAGCCGCGGCGCGGCCGACGCATGCCCCGAGAGGGCCGGCGTGAACGCGAGCACCACGGCCGCAAGCGTCGCGGCCGCCCACGGGCCGCCTTCGGCGCGTGGGGCCGCACCGCCGCCCGCGCGCCGCGCGCGCGCGAAGGCGAGCGCCGCCACGACGGCGCCCGCGACCTGGAGCAGCCAGCCCCATCCCCACACCGTGTGGCGGAGGGTGGCGCCGAGCCGCGCGAGGTCCAGCGCGTCGGCGGTCCCGTTCATCGCCACGGACTGCGCCCCGAGCCGCACGAGCGCCGCCGCGAGGAGCGCGACCGCTCCCTGGAAACCGAGCGAGGCCGCCCGACGTTCTGCCGCCGGTGTGAACTCCGGTACCAGCACGGGCGCGACCGCCGAGGCGGTGGCCGAGGCGGCGGTCGAGGCGGCGTCGGACCGCGCGGGCGGGCGCCGCAGGAATCCGATGACGACGGTCCGGAACGCCGCCACTCCGAGGACCACCAGGAGCGCGGCGTAGGTGACCCAGCGGACCACCACGTATGCCGGCGACTCGGCGTCGAAGGCGCCCGCCTCAGGGAGCGGCGGAACCGGCTGGGGCGCGGCGGGCGGCGCCTGTCCCGGCGCCTGTCCCGGCGCCTGTCCCGGCGCCTGTCCCGGCGCCTGTCCCGGCGCCTGTCCCGGCGCCTGTCCCGGCGCCTGTCCCGGCGCCTGTCCCGGCGCCTGTCCCGGCGCCTGTCCCGGCGCGCTGACCGTCACGCCGGCTTCGCCCGCGCCGGGTGCCGCCGGCGCAGCCTGCGCGCCTGCCGCCGTGTCACGCTGCCCCTCCGTCGGCCCAACCGGCCCCGCCCCGGCATCGGCGAGACCCGTTGCCCCCGGAAGGATCGCGAACGTGTAGCGGCCCCGCACCGGGTGCCCGTCCCGGCCGGCGATCTGCCAGGTGACGGTGTACGCGCCGGGCACGAGCCCGCCGCGGATCGCGGCCACCACGATGTTTGCGGAGTCGGAGACGGTCGCGAGCGGCGCCAGCGCGACGGTCGCCCCGCCTGGTCCCGCAAGCGCGACCCGGCTGACCGACAGCTCCACGCGCTCCGTGAACGTCAGACGTAGCTCGCGCGGTGCCGCCGAGAGCCGCGCGTTGCTGGCCGGGACGGCGCGGCGGAGTCCGCCGTGCGCGTAGGCCACGGCCGGCGCCACCAGGGCGAGCAGCAACGCCAGGAGAAGGGTGGCCGGCGCGCGGGCCGGCCCGCGCGCCGGTGTGGACAAGGACTGAGTGTGCATCGGGCGATGCGAGGGAGGGATGTGGCACCGGCCTGCGCCGGGGGCACGCGGCTTCGGCACGTGCAGACGTGCCCGCCCTGCCGGAGGCGGGCATCCTTGGTTGCGCCGTGCGTAGCCGCGAAAGCGCATGCACGCCCTACGGGGCCCTACGGCGCCCTACGGACGCCCCATCTTGCTGTGATCCATCCCGGCCATCGAGTCGCGCGGGGCGGGGCGCGGCGCGGGGCGCGGCGCGGGGCGGGGCGCGGCACGCGGCGCAGTGCGCGGCGCCGGGCTCGGCGCCGGGCTCGGCGCCGGGCTCGGCGCCGGACTCGGCGCTGACCGCGCGGGCGTCCGTGCTGGAGGCCGCGTCAGGGCCGCCGGCGGGGCGGCCGGGCGGGCGGCCGGGCGGGCGGCCGGGCGGGCGGCCGGGCGGGCGGCCGGCGGGGCAGCCGGCGCGCCGCCGTGACCCGCGTGCGGGTCTGCGGCGGGTGCCGACGGCTGCCCCGGTGGGCGCGCCGGTGTGGACCGGGCAGCCGGGGTCGCGCTGCGGCGGGCGGACGGGCGAGCGATAGGCTTCGGTGCCGCGGGCGCAGTGCGGTTGGCCGCCGAGGGCACGTCCTTGCGCACGGGCATCGCCGGGCCATCGGCGCCGCCGCTGCCGCCGTGCATCATGGCCTGCATGTGCGTGCGGTGCTCGGCCGGCATGTCCTGCATGGACTCCATCATCATGCGGTGCATTGCGGTGTCGGCCATGACGCGCTGGCGGATCACCGGGTCGGCCATCAGGCGCATCTGCAGGTCCGCCCGCGAGGGGGCGTCCGCCGTCTCGCTCGCGGTTCCGCTCGCGGTCCGCGGCGCGTCGGCAGCGGCCGGCGGTGCGGCCCCGCCGTGCCCCATCGCCGCATGCGCGGCTGCCGCTCCGGCGCTGGCGGCAGACGGTGGGCTGCCGGCGGACATCGGTGCCATCGCCCCCGGTGCCATCGCCCCGTGCGCCATGCCCGCATGGGCGGCCGCGGAGGCGTCAGGGGCCGCGGCGCTCTGGAGCGGCCCGCACGCGACGAAGGTGACAGGCGCCGACGAGTTCCCCCTTGCACTCCCCGCGTGTACGGCGACGAAGTACGCCTCGGTCCCGCCGAGCGGGTCGGGGAGCGTAGCAACAGCCGTCCCGCGGCCGCCCGCGCCGACGCGAAGGGGCGGGTACGCCCCGGGCGCGCCGAGCACGCCCGCGTCTCGGCTACACGTGCCGCGGTGCACCGCCCAGTCCCGCACGGCGCCGGGTACGTCACCGGACCAGGCAAGACGTACGGTCGCCCCCTCGCGGACGGCCGCACCGCTCGGAGACCGCGTTCCCAAGGCGCCCGTCAGCAACGCGGAATCCCCGGTCGCACGCGCGGGCATGGCCGCCGAGGCGCTCACCGATCCGACCACGTGGGCACCTGGGTGCGCGCCCGCATCCGACGACTGTCCGTGGGCGGCCGATCCGCTGCCCACCAACACGGCAACGACGAGGAGGGGAGCACGAGGGAGATCAAATCGCATCGAAAGGCACCTCGGGACGACTGAACCCGACGGAAGGTGTGCGGACCCGGCGCGAGTCGCCGGCGCGTGGACGCGCCTGCCCCGGGGACGGGGGACGCCGACGCGCCCCCGGATGCCGCGTCCGCTCGCGCGCGTGCTCGCGTGCGCAGCGTGCCCAGACGGCGCCCGTCCGTCGTTCACGCGACGAGCCCGACGCGGGCCGGCGCCCGCATTCTGACAGGAGTTGCCCTGGTGGCGGCGTCCACGCGTATATTTTATCATGCGTAGAATGCAACGCGCTAGCCTCGTGTTTGCGCAGACACCGGACGGATCCCGCCGGCTCCCGTCGCACCAGGGCCCGCGCGCCTGGCTTGGTGGCGGTCCGGCCGACCCGGGTCGACGTCCGGGCCGGCGTCGGCCGCGGAGCGAGGCTGCCCCCGAGAATGCTGCGCGCGTGCTGGCCGCCGGATCGGCAGGCGCTGCCCGCCTGCCGGCTCACCGGTTCACCGTCTTCCCGTCTGTCTGATGTCCCGCCACACACACGTGCACGGCGTACCCGAGAGCGGCGCGCTGGCGACCACGCCGGTCTCGCGCCGGCACTTTCTGCACGCCGCCGGGGCGATGGGCGCCCTCGCCGCCGTGAACCGGCTCACGCCCGCGTACGCGCAGGTGTCAGCAGGCCACGGCCCGGCGCCGACGGCGCGCGCGAGCCTCGCGCCGGCCGCTCGCGCCGCGAGCGTCGACCTGCGCGTGGCGGAGACCGCGATCACGGTCGACGGGCGCCGCGCGACCGCGGTCGCGATGAACGACACCGTGCCGGGGCCGCTGCTGCGGTTTCGTGAGGGCGACGAGGCCATCATCCGCGTCACGAACGCCCTGCGCGAGGACACGTCCATCCACTGGCACGGGATCATCCTCCCGAACCCGATGGACGGCGTGCCGGGGGTCAACTTCGCGGGCATCCCGGCAGGCACGACGTTCACCTACCGCTTCCCCCTGAAGCAGTACGGCACCTACTGGTACCACAGCCACTCGGGGCTCCAGGAGCAGGTGGGCCACTACGGACCGCTGGTCATCGACCCGGCCGAGCCGGAGCCGTTCGCGTACGACCGCGAGTACGTCGTCATGCTCTCCGACTGGATGTTCGAGGACCCGTACCGTGTGCTCGACCGGCTGAAGAAGCAGGCGACGTACTCGAACTTCCAGCGGCGCACGGCTGCAGACTTCTTCCGTGATGTCGACCGCATGGGATGGCGCGACGCGATCCGCGAGCGCTGGATGTGGGCACAGATGCGCATGAGCCCGACCGACATCTCGGACATCACCGCGCCGGTCTACACGTACCTGTGCAACGGGCTCCCGCCGGCGGCGAACTGGACCGGGCTCTTCCGTCCGGGTGAGCGCGTGCGGCTCCGCTTCATCAATGCGGGCGCCGGCACGTACTTCGACGTGCGCATCCCGGGCCTCCCGATGACGGTCGTCGCCGTGAGCGGGCAGTACGTGCAGCCGGTGACGGTCGACGAGTTCCGCGTGGAGATCGCACAGACCTACGACGTGATCGTGGAGCCGAACGCTGCCGCCGCCTTCACGATCTTCGCCGAGTCGATGGACCGGAGCGGCTTTGCGCGCGGAACCCTCGCGCCGCAGGCCGGCATGGCGGGCCCGATCCCGCGCCGGCGGCCGCGGCCCGAGCTGACCATGATGGACATGGGCATGGCGATGGGCGGCCACGCCGGGATGAGCGGGATGAGCGGGATGAGCGGCCGAAGCATGGGAGCGCCATCCAGCGCGGGCGGCGGCCACGCTGGGCATGGCGCACCGACGCCGGCGCCCGCTCCTTCGCCAGCCACCGGGCACGCCGGCCACGGCGGCATGCCGGCGACGGGACAGCCCACAGGGCAGCCCACAGGGCAGCCCACAGGGCAGCCCACAGGGCAGCAGTCGAGCGGACAGCCCGCCGGCGCGATGGCCGGCCACGACATGGCCGGCATGAGCGGGATGGGGGGAATGGCCATGGGGGGCATGGCCGAGCCACGCCCGTGGGAGCCCGGCACGCGCCTGTACGACGGCAGCATCGAGCGGAAGACGGGGCTCCGCCCGCTCGGCACGCTCCCGGATCCGATGCTCCACGGCCCGGACGACCACGACACCGCCATGACCAAGCCGGCCGAGGTCACCGGGAGTCGGCTCGCCGAGCCCGGGCCCGGGCTCGGCGAGGATGGCTGGCGTGTGCTCGTCTACACGGACCTACGCGCCCTCACGCCACACCCCGAGTCGCGGCGCCAGCCGGTGCGCGAGATCGAGCTGCACCTGACGGGCAACATGGAGCGGTACATGTGGTCCATCAACGGCGTCAAGTTCTCCGACGCGCCGGACGCGCTGCGGCTCACGCAGGGGGAGCCCGTGCGCTTCACGATGGTCAACGACACGATGATGGCGCACCCGATGCACCTCCACGGCATGTGGATGCTGCTCGAGAACGGGAACGGCGAGCTATGTCCGCGGCTGCACACGGTGAACGTCAAGCCCGCAGACCGCGTGTCGTTCGTGACGGTCCCGAACGACCTGGGGCCGTGGGCCTTCCACTGTCACGTGCTGTATCACATGGAGATGGGGATGTTCCGCGTCTTCGACGTCGTGCCGCCAACGGGTGGCGCGCCGGTCACCGCGCAGGAGGCCCGATGAGCGGCCTGGCTGGTACGCGCACGGGCGGCTGCGCACTGCGCGGCGCGACACGTCAGGTGAGGCGGCGGCGCGCGTGGGCGGCGGCGGCGGCCCTGCTCTTCGCCGCCATGGCCGCGCGGCCGGCGGGCGCGCAGGGCACGCCTGCATCGCCCAGCACGCCGGCGCCGCCTGGGACGGAGCCGCCGACCCGCATCACGGGCGACACCACGGGCGGGCGGTCGGGTCGGGTGACCGGACAGTCGCACGGACAGGGCACGGGACCGGCGCACGGGATGATGATGGACCGCACGCGCCGCGTCTTCCTGCTGACCGAAGTGCTCGAGATCGCCTCGGGCGAGTCAGCCCTGCCGATCACGCTCGACGGCACGGGTTGGATCGGCGGCGACTACCACCGCGTCTTCCTCAACGTCGACGCCGAGCAGCCGACGCGTGGCGGGCGGGAGATCGACCTGCGCGGCGACGTGAACTACGGTCGGCTTGTCTCGCCGTTCTGGAGTGCGCTCGTCGGCGTGCGCGTGGAGAGCCGGCGTGGCGAGGTCGGCCCGCTGCGCACGCGGGGGCTGCTGCACTTTGGGATGGAGGGTCTCGCACCGGGGTGGTTCACGCTCGAACCCTCGCTGTACGTGAGCCCGACAGGACAGGTCTCGGCGCGCATCGCGGGGACCACCGATTTCCTGCTGACGCAGCGGCTCATCGTGCAGCCGCGCGCCGAGCTGCACGCGGTCGTCCAGCGCGTGCCAGAGTTCTTGTACGCTCCTGGCCTCACCGACGCGGAGCTCGGGGTGCGCCTGCGCTACGAGTTCCGGCGTGATTTCGCGCCCTACGTGGGGCTCTCCTGGTTCCGGCGCACGGGCGGGTCGGCAGGCCTGGCGCGGGCCGCGGGCGAGTCGGACCGCACGGCAGGTCTGGTGGCGGGCGTTCGCGTCTGGCGCTGAGAGGCGCTGAGAGGCGCTGAGAGGCGCTGAGAGGCGCGGAGAGGCGCGGAGAGGCGCGGAGAGGCGCGGAGAGGCGCTGCGATACGCCGCGCGCACGGCGCACGCCAGACGAACGGTGGGCTCAGCGCGTGCGCGTGCGTCAGGCGGGCCCCGGCGAGGCGGGGGCGCTCGGTGTGGTGGTGCCGACAGGACGTGGCGGCGCCTCCCGGGTGCGCTCGCCCTGCGCGTCCGCGGAGCGGGAGCTGGTGCGGCAGGTGGTGCGGCGCGAGGTGCCAAGCGGTGACGGGAGCGCAGGACGGACGCGGCGGCAGGCGACGGCGGCGCAGCGCCCTGACTACAGCCGGCGAACGACGACGGCGGCGCCGAACGTGGCGAACCAGCCCCCCTCGCTTCCCGTGAGCCGATAGCCCGCGCCGGCATCGGCGGCGACGCGGGAACTGAGCTGGTAGCGGACGCCCCCGCCCGTGCTCGACTCCACGTCCTCGCCCCGGCGCAGCGGTCGGCGTGCGACCACCTCACTGGTCACGAGGAGGGCGCGGAGGGGAAAGGTGCGGTCAACGGCGACGCCTGCCTGCCATTGCGATAGCTCCGCCGCGCCGGGGCCAACGTCGTCACCTGCCCGCGGATAGAGTGCACCGCTCTGGGGCGTCCGGTGACCGGGCGGCACCAGTCCGGTACGCCGGCAGAATCCGCGGCGGCGAGGTCGGTCGCGTCGCGGCTGAGGCGGTCACCGAACGTGTGCTGGCCGTTCACGTGGAACCGTGCCCACGCGACCGTCTGCGTCCCGATGCCCTTGAGGGACGGGTACGCCCGGTCGGGCCCAAACCCGCCGGCGGGAATCGGTACGTCGCCAACCAGTGCGAGCGCGGGGATCGCCGACTCAACGGTGAGGTTGCGGAGCATGGAGAGTTCAACGTCCGCCAGGCCCGACGCGCGTCGCCTGGCGGTGCCACCGACGTACGCCAGCGGAACGCCGACCTCGAGCTGCGTGCGCGTCAGGACGCCGAGGGCGACCGCCGGCACGATGCCCCAGCTGTAGAAGCCGCCCCGCGCGCGCGCTCCACGCGCAGCGGCGCGAGTGGGAACGCGAGGGCGCGCCGTCCGACCGGGTACGCGCCCTCCGTGGTGAGGGGACGGCCCCCGTCCGTGTTGTCGTAGTCTGTCTGGGCCGCCAAGCGGCGCGCCCCTCCCTCGGCAGCAAGCGCCCCGAGCACGGCGGCCAGAACGCGGGGGCGGAGGGGGCCGGCGACCGGCGGTCGCGGAGTCAGCGCGCGCCAGCGGACGACGCCAGGGCACGGGTCAGAAGGCACGGGACGGTCCGTCTTGCGTTACAGACCGTGGGACGTACCAGCGCGCAACAATACCGGGGGATCGTGGGCGCGCGGCGCCCGTCAGGCGCCGCCAATGGGCGGCGGCGCGCCCGGTCGCGCCCGGTGCGGACAGTCGGAGCCGCCGGGGGTGATCCACCCGCCAGTCGCGCCGAGCCGGCAGAACAGGTGCGAGATCGCGGACGTGCGGAGATGGTGGCAGTGCGCCGCGTGCGCGACAGCGACCGCGCCGCTCGCCGCCGTGTCATGCGGCAGCTCGTGTACATCCACGAGGCCCGACGTCCACACCACCACCAGCGCGGCCGCCGCGCTCGCGAGCGAGCGGCGCGTGACGCGCGACGCGGGCGTCGTGTCCTCGCCGGCGAGGCGGCGCACCCGGCGGTCCAGCAGATCGTGGCGCACGAACGGCACGCCCGCCCGGCTCACGCCTGTGGGCATGGAGCGGACCGGGTGGGCGAAGCCGACCGTGTAGTCCGGCATCGGCTCGCCGAAGGCCGCGGCCGGCGGACGCCACGCCGCGAGGGCTACGAGGGCTGAGGCGAGCGTCAGCGGCCCCACGACGGCCGCCGCCGCGTCGTCGGCGCGGATCTCCGCCTCGTCCGCCACGTCGTCCGCGAGGCCGCGCAGTCCCGGGATCCAGAACAGCGTCTTCGCCGTCGCGCGCAACAGCGAGAACCGGAGCGGGTCGCGCCGGACCACGTGCGCGCGCTCGTGCGCAATCACCGCAGCCAGTTCCTCCGGCGGCAGCCGGCGCGGCCCGTCCTCGACCAGCTCGCGCGCGACGTAGACGACGGGCGACAGCCAACCCGCGGTGAACGCCGGCGACGGCAGCCCGGCCACGACCCGCAGCCTCGCCGGATCGAGCCCGCCGCGCGCGGCTGCCTCCCAGAAGGCGTCGCCGCGCGCCGGCACAACCCCGTCGAGCGGCGTCAGGGCGCGCCGCGCCCGCCGCCACGCGCGTGCGCGGTCCCACACCGCGTAGGCGAAGCCGCCGGCCAGCAGGACGTGTAGCGCCTCGTGCACCGGCGTGAGCAGGACGTGCAACGCCACGAGGCAGAGCGCTCCAATGTGGTCGATGCCCGTCAGCGGCTGGTGGGCGGCGCCGATCACGTGGCGGCCGACGACGGGCGCCAGGGCGAGCAGCACCGCCGTCGCCATGCCAAGGAGGAGCACGCGGCGCTGCCGGTTCTCGCGCGCCCGGGTCGAGGCGCGGAGGTACGACGGCGCGGACGCGCCCGGCGCGGCCGCCGGGGGCGGCGCGGGCGACCGCCTCGGCGGCTTCATCACCCTAGGGCTTCCTCCGCGCGCGGGACGGCGGCGCCGGCTCGCCCTGCGGTTCGCCCGTCTCGCGCATGCGACGGCGGATCAGGCGCGCGAGCTCCGCGAGCTGCTCGGGGTCGCGCTCGGCCAGCACGTCCACCATCGAGGCGGCGACCGCCTCCGGCTCGAACGACAGGATGCCCTCCACGACCCGGCGCGACGCGTGCGCCATGAACTCGGGCTCGGACATCCGGGCTGAATAGTGGTAGAGGTCCTCCACCTTGCGGCGCTCGAGGATGCGCTTGTCGACCAACTTGTTGAGCACCGTGATCACGGTCAGCGATCACGGTCAGCGGCGCCACCGGGTGCTCCTCGGCGACCCGCTCGTACACGGCACGCGCGGGCGCCGGGGTGCCGAGGTCCCAGACGGTCTGCAGCACGCGCGCTTCGAGGTCGCCCAGCACCTTGGCGAGCCCCTCGGCCGAGAGGCGGACGGTGTCCTGCAGACGGGGCGTGGTGTCGGCGGACCGACGGGGCGTGCGGCGGGTGCTCACGGGTGGGCTCGCGGTGGGAGGTCCGGACAGCGGTGTAAGCTAGTGGCCATTTTACGTCTCGTAAATACTTCCCTGCCCCCCTTGGCGACCCGCCACCCGCGGCGGTGTCCACCGAGCTCCCCGCAACCGTTCGCGGCACCACCACGGCCCAAGGGCCGGGGGTCGCGCCGTGGTGGGCGTGAGTGGCCCGGGTGAAGCGGGTGACCACCGCCCGTCGTCGCCCGGGGAGCGGCCGGCTCACGCCTGTCCAACCACCGCCTGCGCGCCTCCTGTGACCGAATCCGGTGACCGCACGCGGCACCCATCACCACACCGCCGGACCGCGGGAGCGGGGGGTATGCACACCTGGAGGCTAGGACGACACGCGCCGCGGCGCCATGCCGCCGCGCCATGCCGCCGCGCCATGCCGCCGCGCCATGCCGCCGCGCCGTGCCGCCGAGAAGCCTGAGGGGTTCCGTGCCCACCACCGCGCGGACTGCTCGGTGCATGGCGCTTGGGGGCGGCCGCAGGGCCGTGTCGCCGGCGCGGGCTCGTCGCGTGAGGTCGTGGCGCGCTTCTCATAGTGCAGCGACGACAGGTCTCGCGAGCGCGCAGTACAGTCCGGTTCTCGACGCCTCGGAGACGCATGCGAGCCGTTCTGCGTCTTAGCCTTCTCGTCGCCGCCTGCGCGCGACCGGTATCACCGGTATCACGCGACGCCACGGTCTCGGCCGTGAAGGCGCGCCCGCAGGCTTCTGGCAAGGCGGCCGGACTCGACCGTGCCACCCCGCGGCGGCTCTGCGCCGACCGCGTGCGCCTCCCCGGGGGCCCCTGCGTACTGCGTGACCAGAGCGCGCCGCCGGCACAGCCGGTCACGCCCTGACACCGGGGCGTCTCGGCACGGCTCGAAGGCGGCCAGGGCGGCCGGGGGGCCAGGGGGCGAGCGCCGCCTCGTCCCCGCGCGCCGCCGGCGCCCGGCGCACCGCCCACGCCGTCCCGCGGGCGATGACCGCTGGGCGATGACCGCTGGGCGATGACCGCTGGGCGATGACCGCCCGGGGCTCCGGTCTCGGGCTCGCCGCGAACTCGGGGCGACGGGCGTCCTCCCCGAGCA